>JAJXTK010000411.1 GCA_021783935.1 Myxococcales bacterium
GTCTGGGCGCCCGATCGCGCGCGCGCGATCGCCAAGATGCGCCGCGCGCTCGGCGAGTACGTCGTGACGGGCATCCGCACCAACCTCGCCTTCCACGAGAAGCTCTTCGAGCACCCCGAGTTCGTCGCCGGCGACTACGACACCGGCTTCATCGGCCGAAACCGCGACGACCTCATGGGCTACGCGCACCACGCGCCGACCGACGGCCCCGAGCTCGCGGTCGCGACGGCGATCATCGCGGCGCGCCTCGAGCGCGAGGCGGGCCAGCAGACCGCGACGAACGAAGAGCAGGGCGCCCGCCTGTCGCCGTGGGTCGCGTGGCAGCGCGCGCGCATGCGCTAGCAGGCCGTTGATAAACGGCCTGCGGAAACGGTGACCGTCAGCAGGCTGTGGTCGATCGCGCGGGAGATCGCGGCATGACCCGGGAGACGATCGGCCGGTTTCGGAGAAACTCCACAGCCTGCTAGCAGGCCGTGCGGCGGGCGCGGCGGCCCGCCGACCGTTGCGCCAATCGAACCATCGAACGTCGACCTGCAGGGTCCATGACGCAGGGAGTCGGGGGCGACGACGCACACGTCGTGTGACGAGTCGCCGAATTGGAGACTCTCGGCGCGCTTCTTGATGAAGATTTGATGAAATTGCCCCCCGCGGGCATGTAACCACCCGCCGGCACGAGCAATCTACGCCTTCGCTGCATTTGCCGACCGTAGCGTCGTCGAAACCGGTCGCGCCCCCGTTGTGCCCCCCAGACGTTTCCTGTGCCGCGCAAGGGCAGGCAGCGCGGGGGGCGCGGGGCGCAACGGCCGACGTGCGCCGACCGAGACCGTTCGACCGTCGCAACGAAGGAGTGTTCGATTCATGCGGAAGATCGTCATGCGAGCCGTCGCGGCCGTGGGCCTTCTCTCGTCGGGCGCGCTCGGAGCCGCCGGCGGAGGCTGCACCGCGAAGCCGGAGTTCCATTGTGCGGGCAACGACGACTGCATCGACTCGGACGGCACCCAGGGCGTCTGTGAGACGAACGGCTACTGCTCCTTCGCCGACACCGCGTGCACCGGGTCGGGGCGGCGCTACGCGGATGGCGCCTCCACGAGCCTGACGGGCACCTGCGTCCCCGCCGGCAACGCCTGCATCCAGACGATCGCGCTCGGCAAGGAGCACTCGTGCGCGTTGCGCACCGACGGCGCCGTGTTTTGCTGGGGGCCGAACGTGAGCGGCGAGATCGGCGACGGCACCGGCGCGCCGCGCCCGTCGCCGACCAAGGTGAAGGGGCTCCCTCAGCCCGCCACCGACGTCGACTCCGGCGAAGGGGTCAGCTGCGCGCTGCTGAAGGACTCGACCGTTTGGTGCTGGGGAGACAACTCGACTCGGGAGCTCGGCCTCTGCAATCCAAGCCCGCCGGCGAGCGCTTCCTCGCCGGTCCAGGTCATGGCCTACACGCGCGACGCGACCTCGGGCGCCGTGACCTGCGACGGCGTGACCCCCTTCAAGGCCAAGCACATCTCGGTCGGCGGCAAGCACGTCTGCGCGGTGGGCGCCGACGGCAACGTCTACTGCTGGGGAGAGAACAGCACGCAGCAGTCGGGGCAGGATCCCAAGGCCTTCGACGACGTGCCCGGTCCCCTCCCCGTCGCGGGGCTCGATGGCTCCGTGACCGTCGAGACGGGCGACGAGTACAGCTGCGCGCTCAAGGACGACGGCACGGTGCGCTGCTGGGGCTCGAACCAGAAGGGCTCGCTCGGGGTCGGCGCCGGCCCCGACACCTTCGCCCCCCAGCAGGTCTCGCAGCTCTTGTCGGCCGAGGATCTCGTGCTCGACGACGAGACGGCGTGCGCGCGCACCAACGACGGCGGCCTCTGGTGCTGGGGGCGCGGCGACACGGGGCTCTTCGGCACCGACTCGTCCAACAGGCAGACCCCGGTGCGTATCGCGACGGTCAACCACGCCTATTCGGGCGACTACGCAGAGCACCTCTGCGTGACCGACGTGCTCGGCAACCTCCAGTGCTGGGGCTCGAACCTGAAGGGGCAAATCGGCTCCGGGAGCCTCGATCCGGTGATCACCAAGCCGACCGCGGCGATGCTCGTGTCGGTGAGCGACGTCGCGCTCGGCGAGGAGCACACCTGCGCCACCACGCAGGACGGCGCCCTCTGGTGCTGGGGGGACAACAACTACGGCGAGCTCGGAAACGGGCAGACGTCGAACATCCCCGTCACCACGCCCACCCGCATCGACTTCCCCTGTTCGCCGTGAGCGGCGCGGGACGCGGCCGTCGACCGCTCGATTCGACGAACAACCCCAAAACCTCAGGATCGTCCACGATGCGACACACGCAACGCTTTCAAGCGATCTCACTGGTGCTGCTGGCCAGTCTCGGAGGCCCCGTGATCGTCCGCGCTGCCGACGCCTCCTCCGCCACCACGCCGGGCCCTGCGGGCGGCGCAGCGAGCAGCGCGACGGCCTCGGCCCAGCAGCACTTCGAGCGGGGCAACGCGCACTACAACCTGAGCGAGTGGGACGCGGCGATCGCCGAGTACAAGGCGGCGTACCTGCTCGACACGCAGCCGAAGTTCCTCTTCGCGATCGCGCAGGCCGAGCGCCTGAAGGGGGACTGCGAGGCGGCGATCAAGAGCTACCAGGCGTTCAAGCGCACCGGCCCGTCGGAGGAGCAGACCAAGCGCGTCGATGCGCTGATTCGCTCCTGCGAGGATGACCTGAAGGCCAAGAGCGCAGCGGCGGCCAGCGCCGCGTCGACCCAAGCGCCGCCGATCGCGCCCGCGGCCTCGAGCGCCACCTCGACCGTTGCTGCGGCAAGCGCCCCTGCCCCCGCGCCGGCGCCCCCGAAAGCGCCCGAGAAGCCGGGGCCCTGGTACGGCGACGTGCTCGGCAACGCCCTGTTCTGGACGGGGATCGTCGCGGCGGGCGTGGGCGGCACGCTGCTCTTCACTGCCAATCACGACATGAGCAACGCCGCTGGTGCCGAGAAGTACTGGAATTGGCACAGCCAGACCCAATCGGTACCGACCCGGCAGACGCTCGGCGTCGTCGGCCTCGCCGCCGGCGGCGCCCTCGTCGGGCTTGGCATCTGGCGCTTCGCCGCAGTGGGCTCGCGCGCCGACCACACTGAGCGATCGGTCGGGGTCTCGGTGGGCCCCGGCTCCTTCTCGCTCTCGGGCTCGTTCTGAGCGCGATGTGACCGCCGTGTGACAACGGGTCGGGGCCGGCGCTGACTGGCGGCGACCCCCTGCCGAAACGGCCAGCCCCTCGAGGGGGTGACGATTCCAAGTGAGCTAGCCCAAAGCGTCACGATCAGGGCCCCTTCGTTGGACGCCGCGCGGCGAAAATAGATCGCGCAAACACGAAAATACCGCTTGCTCACCCCATCCAACGCTTCATAACTTGGCTTCAAAATAGCGAGGCATTTGCACGCGACATCCGGGGACGGACGGCTCGAAACGCATGACTCCGCAGCGTCGAGTGGCCCGTCGTAGCTAGCCGCGCGCGGATTCCGATTGGGGGTAGTCCAACCATGGGGGCCGATTCAGAACCGCCCGTCGCGGACGACTCGCTCTCCAGCAAGACGGTCGGCAAGTACGAGATCCTCAAGCCGCTCGCCACCGGCGGCATGGCGGAGCTGTACCTCGCGCGCGCGCGCGGCATCGAGGGGTTCTCGAAGCTGGTCGCCCTCAAGCGCGTGAAGGCCGAGTTCGCCGGCGACACCTCGCTCGTCCAGATGTTCCTCGACGAGGCGCGGACGATGGCGACGCTCAATCACGGCAACATCGTCCAGGTCTACGACATCGGGTCGGTCGACGGCAGCTACTTCTTCACCATGGAGTTCCTCCACGGCGTCGATCTGCGCGCGATCTTCAAGGTCGGCCGCCCGAGCGGCGCCGGGCTCCCGCTCGAGCACGCGCTGCACATCGCGACGAACACGCTCGGCGCCCTCCATTACGCGCACGAGAAGTCGGGACGCGACGGCGCGCCGCTGAACCTCGTGCACCGCGACGTGTCGCCGGCGAACATCTTCGTCACCTACCAGGGGGACGTGAAGCTGCTCGACTTCGGCATCGCCAAGGCCGCTAACCAGAGCACGCAGACGCGCGCCGGCGTGATGAAGGGGAAGGTCCGCTACATGGCGCCCGAGCAGGTCGTGGGCGCCGCCGACCTCGATCGTCGCGTCGACGTCTTCGCGATCTCGATCGTGCTCTGGGAGCTGACCACGGGGCGCCGCCTCTTCGCCGGCGCCTCCGAGTTCGAGACGCTGCGCGCGATCATGGAGGGGAAGATCCCGAAGCCCAGCGAGGTCGTGCCGGACTACCCGCCCGAGCTCGAGAAGATCGTCCTCAAGGGGCTCGCGCACGCCCCGGAGGACCGCTGGCAGACCGCGCGCGAGATGCAGACGGCGCTCCTGCGCTTCGGCGTCGAGCAGCGCCTCGCCTCCTCCACCCTCGGGCTCTCGGAGTTCGTCTCGCAGCTCTTTCACGCGGAGATCGCGGCCTGGGAGGCGGCGCGCCTCGAGGGGAAGGATCTCGCGCAGTACGTCATCGAGAACACGAAGGCGGGCGAGGAGCGCCCGTCGTCGTACTCCGAGAGCAACAGCGCGCTGCACGCGTCGTCGACCGGCAAGGGGAGCCTCGAGGGGCAGGCGATCGTGTCCGTGGCGCCGGCGGCGTCGCGGAGCAGGGTGCTGCCGCTCGCCCTCGGCGGCGCGCTCGTCGGTGGGCTCGCGCTCCTCGGCTACGTGAGAATGGGCGGTCTGGCGGCTCGGCAGGCCCCCGCCGCGAGCGTCGAGGCCGCTGCCGTCACGGCCTCCGCGAGCGCGCCCGCGACGAGCGTGACGACCGCCGTCGTCGCGACGCCGAAGAGCGCCGCCAGCTCGGTCGGCGCCCAACCAGAGCTGGCCCCCTCGAGCGCGGCGACCTCGCCGAGCCCGTCGGCCAACGCGACGGCGGCGATCGCGGCGCCGGCCCACGCGACCAGGCCCGCTTGGCGACCTTCGTCGAGCCCTGCGCGCGCGACCGCCACGACCGCCGCGCCTTCCCCGGCCGCCCCTCCGGTCGGCGCGGCGACGACGACGGCGCGCCCGCGCGATCCCGACGATCCGAACCTGTAGCCCCACGACTGCTCGCCGGCGGCCGGCTCACCGAACGGGCCGCTGCGCTCGTCGACGCTGATGCCCGCGCCGCCACGCGCCACTATGCTCCACGCCTTCGCCGCCCAGCGCGGCGCGCATGGAGCCGAGCATGCCCACAGAGGAGACCGAGTTCGACGAGGCCGGCGTGCGCTGGACACTCCGCCCCTTCGACGCCCTCTCGCCGCATCAGCTCTACGCGATCCTCGCGTTGCGCCAGCGGGTGTTCGTCGTCGAGCAGGCGTGCGCGTTCCTCGACGCCGACGGGCGCGATCCGGCGTCGCTGCACCTGTTCGCCACCGATCATGCCGGCGCGTGCGTCGCCTGCCTGCGGGTCGTGCCGCCCGGGGCGAAGTTCGCCGAGCCGAGCCTCGGCCGCATCGTGACCGCCCCCGAGGTGCGCGGCACCGGCCTCGGACGCGAGCTCGTCCGTCGCGGCATCGAGGCGGCGATCGAGGCGCACGGCCGCGTGCCGCTCGCGCTCTCGGCGCAGCGGCACCTCGAGCGATTCTACGCGCAGCTCGGCTTCTTCCTGCGCGGCGAGCCGTACGACGAAGACGGCATCGCGCACCTCGACATGGTGCGCCCCGCCTGAGCGCGGCGGGCAGGCGGGGAGAAAGCGGCGAATGGCCTATCGAAGGCTCGAGAGCTCGTGGCGCCGGTCAAAGACCGGAACTCTCCACCCATCCGACGCTTCTTCCCTATTTGCCTTCCCGTTTCTCGGGTCGGGATCCCGCCCTGAGCGCGATCGTCGCTGTTACAGCCCCCATCCCCGCCCTTCCCCCGCGGTGCGGGGGAAGGGAGATCGCGTGGCGCGAACGCGCG
>JAJXTK010000009.1 GCA_021783935.1 Myxococcales bacterium
GGCCGCCGCGGGCACCCACGCGACCGGATGCACGGTCACCGCCACGGCGAGCAGCGCCCCGCCGAGCGCGACGTGCGACGCCCAGGCCACCGTCGCGCGCGCCCGCGCCTCGAGGGTCAGCACCGCAGCTCGGAAGAGCGTCGGGGAGGGAGAGAGTGTGGAGCTCGGCGGTCGCCGCACCAGCAGCCGGAGGACCGGATCGAGGGCCACCGCGAGCGCGAGCGCGAGCGCGAGCGGGCGACGCAGCGAGAGGTTGCGCGCGACGACGAACAGCGCCGCCACAGCGAGGGCCGCGAGCGCCTCCTGCGCCGCGAAGACCCAGCGCTCGGCCGCAGCGCCGCCGAGCATGGCCGGCAGGTGCAGCAGGCTCGCATAGCCGGGGCCGTAGGGGTTCGGCTCGCAGCGCGCGAACTCGATCCAAAGGGGGCCCTGGCCGTTCTGATGGAAGAACGCCGACACCAGCAGGAGCCGTCGCAAGAGGCCGACCGCGGCGGCGAGGGCGAGCGCCGAAGCGCCGTCGAGCCTGGTCGTACGTCGCGCCAGGCGCGCGACCAGCACCGCCACGGCGCCCGCGAGCGCGAGCCACGCGAACCCCGACCGCACGAGCTCCCACGGCGCGCCCCGCGAGCGCGCGCCGGTGGCCTCGCTCGTCGGCGCGAACGGGGGCTTCTGCCGCGCGACGCACGCGCGCACCGCCTCGAACTCGGCGCGCAGCGACGCGGGCTGGCGCGCCCAGTCCTCGAATTCGCCGACCGGCGAGAGGCCGACGCCGCCCTCGACGGAGAAGCTGCGGCCGTCCGGGTTCGCGCGAAGCTCGACGCGCAGCTGGTCGGCCTCGCGCGCGTCGTCACCGATCAGGAGCGTCGTCACGTCGGCGACGCAGAAGGTGACCTGGATGCGGGCGTTCGACGCGCGTGCGCACGCGTCGACCCAGCGACCGAGCCCCTCGCCGCACGCGCTCGGCGTCGCCCCGGCGGCGGCGCTGGTGAGCCCGAGCGACGCTACGAGCAGCGACGATGCGAAGGCGCGCCGCGCGCTCACCCGACGACGTTCCGCCGCATGCTCACGTTCATGAGCAGGCCGATGCCGATGAGGATCGTCGTCACGCTGGAGCCGCCGTAGCTGAAGAGCGGCAGCGTCACGCCGACCACCGGCAGCACGCCGGTGACCATGCCGATGTTGAAGAACGCGTGCCAGAAGATCATGGCCGTGACGCCGATCGCGAGCGCGGCGCCGAAGCGATCGCGCGCCGAGGCGGCGATGCGGATCCCCCAGATCACCAGGAACGCGTAGAGGCACACGAGCAGGAGCGCGCCGACGAAGCCCCACTCCTCGGCGAACACCGGGAAGGGGAAGTCGGTCTGCTGCTCGGGGAGGAACAGGTAGTGGTTCTGCGTCCCCTTCAAGTAGCCCGCGCCGAAGAGGCCTCCGTCGCCGATCGCCACGCGCGCGTTGTGCGCGTGCCAATTGGCGCCGCGGATGTCGAGATCCGGGTTGATGAACGAGATGAAGCGCCTCTTCTGGTAGTCGTGCAGCAGGTAGAACCACGCGAACACGCCGGTCGGCACCGCCACGCCGACGAGCGTCAAGAGCGACTGCCAGCGGATCTTCGCGAGCGCCATGATCGACACGAAGATGCCGAGCAAGATGAGCCCGGTGCCGAGGTCGGGCTGCTTGGCGACCAGGGTGAACGGGATGCCCGCGATGATCGTCGGGCCGATCAGGTCCTTCAGCGTGCGCCCGCCCCCGCCTGGGCCGACCGGCAGCTTCGGGTCGTCGTGCAGGTACTTCGCGAGCGAGATCGCGAGGATGATCTTCATGAACTCGCTCGGCTGGAAGCGGAAGCCGCGGTCCTTGCCGCCGATGTCGATCCAGCGCGCCGCGCCGTGGATGTCGCGCCCGAGGATGAACACGAGCAAGAGCAGCAGGATGCCGCCGCCGTAGATGAAGTACGCGAGCCGCTCGAAGTGCCGGTAGTCGACCGACGCGACGAAGGTCGCCGCGACGCCGCCGGCCACGAGCCAGTAGATCTGCGTGACGTACAGATCCGCGATGCCGGCGCGCGCCACGCTCGTCGCGCTGTAGAGGTTCACCACGCCGATCAACGCGATCAGCGAGACCACCACGAGCAGCGGCCAGTCGATGTTGTCGCGCGCGCGAGAGCGGAGGCCGACGTGCGGGCTCATCGCGGCGCTCCCTTGTCCTTCTTGGTGGCGACGGGCGCCTGCTTGCCCGGGCTCGCCGGCATGCCGGCCCGCGCCGGCTTGATCTTGAGGAAGTACTCCTGGAGCACCCGCATCGCGATCGGCGCCGCGTTCTTGCCGCCGCCGCCGCCGTGCTCGACGAACGTCACGACCACGATCTCGGGGTCGTTGAACGGCGCGAAGCCGGCGAACCATGCGTGGTCGCGGTTGAAGTACCAGAGCGAGTGCGGGTCGACGCCGCTCCCCGGGCCGATCTTCGACACCTGCGCGGTGCCCGTCTTGCCGGCGACGTCGAGCCCCGCGACGCGCTCACGGAACGCCGTGCCGGTCTCGTCGTTCACGACGCCGTGCAGCGCGTCGAGCATGAAGCGCGTGTACTCCGTCGGCAGCGCGATGTGGCGCCGCAGCCGCGGCGGGAAGTCCATCTCGACGCCGTCCCCCTGACCGTCGACCGAGGGCGTCTCGATCGATCGCACGAGCTCGGGCGCGTAGAGGTCGCCGCCGTTGGCGAGCGCGGCGTACGCGAGCGCGAGCTGCACCGGCGTGACCTTCGTGTTCCCCTGGCCGATGGCGGCGTTGAGCGCGAAGCCTTTGCGGTAGCTGCCGCCGTAGTGCTGCGTGTACCAGGCCTGCGTCGGCACGAGCCCCGGCACCTCCTGGATGCCGATGCCGGTGCGCTGGCCGAAGCCGAACTCCTGGTCCAGCGCCGCCATCGTGTCGATGCCGGTGTCGCGCCCGACTTGGTAGAAATAGATGTTGCACGAGTGGACGATCGCGTCGTGCAGGTTCGTCGTCCCGTGGAGCCCCTCGCACTTGAAGCGGGTCTTGCCGTAGGTGAACACGTGCTCGCACGTGTAGAGCGTCTGCGTCGTGATCGAGTGCGCCCGCAGCGCCGCGAGCGCCGTGAAGGGCTTCATCGTCGAGCCAGGGAAGAACGCGTCGAAGAGGGTCTTGTCGATGAGCGGGCGCAGCGGGTTGTCGAGGATCGCCTCGGCCTGCTTCGGCGTCAGCCCGCTGACGAACTCGTTCGGATCGACCGAGGGCTTCGAGTAGAGGGCGAGGATCCGCCCGGTCTTGACCTCGAGCGCGACGAGGCCGCCCGAGAGCTGCCCCGCGAAGGCGCGCTTGGCCGCGGCGACGAGGTCGATGTCGATCGTCAGCCGCACGTCGCGTCCGGGCACCGGCGGCTGCTCGCGCGGCTCGTCGAGGTGCTCGAGATCTTCCTTCGTGGTGCGCCGGTTCCCCCTCGCGTCGAGGATAATCTTGCGCCAGCCGCGCTGGCCGCGCAGGTAGCTCTCCCAGGCCTTCTCGACGCCGCTGCGCCCGATGCGATCGCCCGCCTGGATCGTCCCGCTGGGCGCCGCGGCGAGGTCCTCCTTGGTAGCCTCGTTGACGTAGCCGAGCACGTGGAAGCCGAGCTCCTTGCTCGGGTAGTAGCGCATCGGCACGGAGACCCAGCTGACCGCCGGGAGCTCCTCCTGCCGCGTCTCGAGCACGCCGACCACGTCGCGCCCGACGTCCTCGCGGACGACGACGTCGCGGATGCGGAACCTCGGGTCCTTCCTCAGCGCGGCGAGATCGTCGGCGCGCACCTGCCGCAGGCGCAGCTCGATCTTGCCCTTGTCGACGGGCCCGAGCGCGAGGAACTCGGCGAGCTTCGGCCAGGTCTTGTCGAAATCGAAGCGCGCCGGGACGACGTAGACGTTCCACGACTCGCGCGAGCCCGCGAGCACCACGCCGTTGCGGTCGCGGATGAGGCCGCGGCTGGTGGCGAGCCCCGTGCGGTGGATGATGTTGCTGCGCGCGTCCCCGGCGTTCTGGTTGTGCCCGACGATCTGCAAGATCACGAGCTGGCCCACCAGCACGCCCATGAGCGCCACCACCACGAGCATCATCCACGGGTAGCGCTTGCGGAACTCGCCGACGTCGGGGCGCTGCGAGAGGAGGTTCACGGGCCGCCTCCTTGGCGCTGGTCGACCTCGTCGCGCGCGGGCGGTCCCGCGTCCTTGTCGAGGTGAATGCCGCCTTGCGGCGCGCGCGCGGGGTCGAGGAAGCCGGCCGCGAAGCCCTGCGTCTTCTCGGCGAGCTTGAAGATCAGCGGCGCGAAGGCCGCGGTCGCGGCGGCGTGCGGGAGCAGGTGCGCGGCGTAGGCGCGCGGCACCCAGGGCGACTTGCCGAAGATCGCGAGCAAGACCAGCGCGATGACCCCGCCGATCGCCGCGAACACCCCCGCGAGCAGCGCGCGCGCGAGCACCCCTTGAGCGACCACGCGCAGCCCCGTGAGCCGCGCGAGCGCGAGCGTCGCGACCGAGACGAACGTGTACAGCCCGACGGGCGCGCCGCCGACGACGTCGAGCACGTAGCCGAGCAGGAACGCGATGCTCGCAGCGAGCGAGAGGTTGGTGTCGGTGACCCCGAGCCACACGAGCAGCGGCACCAGGAGCGACGGCCGAAAGCCCATCGCGCCGAGGTGCCCGAGCAGCAGGTAGAGATCCCCCTGCACGAAGGTCAGCAGCAGCCCGAGCAGCAGGAAGGCGGTGTAGCGCATCGGCCGCTCACTTCTTCTTCGGCGTCTCGGAGGCCTTCTCACGGGCCGCCGCGCGCGCCGTCTGCTCGGACGCCTGGGGCATGACGAAGACGTCCTCGACCTGCGAGAAGTTCACGACCGGCTCGGCCTCGACCTCCTGGAACTCGCCGAAGCCGCGGTTCTTGATCTGCGTGATCTTCGCGACGGGGACGTTCTTCGGGAAGCGCTCGCCGACGCCGCTGGTGACGAGCAGATCGCCGACCGCGACCTCGTCGCTGCGGCGCATGTACTCGACCTTGCACGCGTAGCGATCGGACTCCGCGGTGCCGCGCGTGATCCCGCGCGCGCCGGTGCGCGCATCGACGACGTCGATGGCGAGCTGCGGATCGATCGCGAGCTGCGCCTCGAGCGACTCGCCCTCGGCGCGGAAGACGACGCCCACCACCCCTTCGTCGCTGATGACGGGCCAGCCGGCGCGCACGTCGAGCGACGGACGATCGAGCGTCAGGCGAGCGACGCGGATTTCGGTGGTGTCGCGCGCGATCACCTGCGCGGTGAGCGCCTCGGGTCCGAGCTGCTCCTTGAGCCCGAGCAGCCGGCGCAGCCGTCGGTTCTCCGCGTCGAGCCCCTCGAGCCTTCGCACCTGCTCGCGCAGCTGCGCCGTCTCGTGGTGGAGCTTCTCGCTCTCCTGCTTGACGTCCACGAGGTAGACGTACGAGCCGACGATCGACGAGATGCCGCGGCCGACCATGGCGCCGAGGTATTGGAGCGGCGCCGAGACGCGCAGCACGAGGCGGTCGAGCCCGTTGAGCTTCTTCGGATCGCGCACGTTGGTGCGCAGCACGAAGAACGGAAGCACGAGCAGCAGGACGACGACCACCGTGTCGCGGGCGCGCCGGAGCGAGGGGTTCATGACGACCCCCGGACGCGACGCGCGCCAAGAGCGCGCGGCGGCCGCTCCCTGACGGTCGTGGCTTTGGCTCCCGCGGGCTGGGACGTCATGAGGCGCGCCGACGCTCGGCTCACCCGATCGTCACTTCGCGCAGCAGCTCGAGGTGATCGAGCGCCTTGCCCGAGCCGAGGACGACCGCGCTGATCGGATCGTCGCAGACCATGACGGGGAGGCCGGTCTCCTCGCGCAACAGCACGTCGAGGTTCTTCAGCAGCACGCCGCCGCCGGTGAGCACGATCCCCTTGTCGACGATGTCGGCGGCGAGCTCGGGCGGCGTCTTCTCGAGCGCCAGGCGCACGGCGTCGATGATCACGTTGAGCGGCTCCTGGAGCGCCTCGCGGACCTCGTCGCTGTTGATCACGACCGTCTTGGGCACGCCCGCGACCAGATCGCGCCCCTTCACTTCCATCGTCAGCACCTGCTCCATCGGGTAGGCGTTGCCGATGGCGATCTTCACGCGCTCGGCCGTCTGCTCGCCGACCGCGAGGTTGTACTTGCGCTTCATGAACGCCATGATCGCCTCGTCCATCTTGTCGCCGCCGACGCGGACCGACTGCGAGTAGACGATGCCGGCGAGCGAGATGACGGCGACCTCGGTGGTGCCGCCGCCGATGTCGACGATCATGTTGCCGGAGGGCTCGGTGATCGGCAGCCCGGCGCCGATCGCGGCCGCCATCGGCTCCTCGATCAGGTAGACCTCGCGCGCGCCGGCGCTCTCGGCCGACTCCTTGACCGCGCGCTTCTCGACCTCGGTGATGCCGAACGGCACGCAGATGATGATGCGCGGCTTGACCAGCGTGCGGCGGTCGTGCGCGCGCGCGATGAAGTAGCGGAGCATCGCCTCGGTGATCTCGAAGTCGGCGATGACGCCGTCGCGCAGCGGGCGGATCGCCTGGATGCTGCCGGGCGTACGGCCGAGCATCTCCTTGGCCTCGCGCCCCACGGCGAGCACCTTCTTCTGCCCCCGCTCGTCGCGTTGCACGGCGACCACGCTCGGCTCGCAGGAGACGATCCCCTTTCCCTTCACGTAGATGAGGGTGTTCGCCGTCCCGAGATCGATCGCGAGATCGTTCGAGAAGAGGCCGTAGAGCCAGTCGAAGATCATCGTGCGCTCGGTGGTCCGGGGACTCGTTCAGGGCGCTTCGCGGGCGAAGCGCGCCAGTGGTCGCGCAGCCGAGGCGCGCGAGCCGGGAACCGCGGACAGGGCGGGGCGAGCCCGCAGTGCCGCGCGGGGGTGCCGACAACCGGACACCCGGAAGAACAGGGCGAGGCGAGGCCTCGACGCGGATGCCGAACCCGTGGTTCTCCCCAAAGGGGAAAGGCATGCTTTTGCAGAGTTAAGCGGCCCGACGAGTACCACGCCGGTGGGGGAGGGGCAATTCTCATGTAGGTCAATGTAGGATGGACGGCATGGTGGGCGGCTAGGCTCGAACGCCGGGGCTTCCGTCTCATTCCCGCGCGTGACCGACACGTGGGTGGCAAGGTAACGTCGCGGGCATGGCCGCCGCGCGCTCGATCACGCTCGACGCCGTTCGCACGGACGGTTGGTTCGAGCGCATCGGCGAGAGCATCGGCAGCTTCCAGGCGCTGTGCGACATCGTCGGCGAGCGCTTCTTCGCGTTCTCGCTCGTGGCGGGCGTGCGCATCACCGCGCTCACCGTCGATCGCAGGACGCCCGAGGCGACGATCGTGGAGTTCGTCGCCGGCGAAGAGGACGGCCTCTCGCGCCGCGTGTCGCTGCCCGAGTTCCGTCGCCAGCTCGTCGGCGCGCTGCTCACCTACGAGCCGAGCGGCCCGCCGCCCTCGCGCGAGACCGACGTCGACGCGATCCAGGCGCACATCGGCATCCGCTACCTGCTCCTCGCGCCGCTCTTCGGGATCAGCCTCCGCAAGCTTCTCTTGCGGGAGGACGCGAGCGAGGTCCTCGTGCAGCGCGACGGCTTCGAGGAGACGCTCGGCCTCGAGGAGCTGCGCATCGGCATCGGCGCGCTCGTGCGCCAGGAGCTCGAGCGCGCGCTGAGCGGCGCGCGCGGCGCCATCGATCTCTCGAAGGTCGCCGAGGCCGAGGCGGCGGCCGCGAGCGGCGACCCCGCGAAGGTGGTCTCGCTGCTCGGCTCGTGGCCTGCGCCGCTCGCGATCTTCCTTCGCACGCCCGAAGGGCAGGCGCTCGCGCCCGACGCACGTCAGCTCATCGCGAAGGGGCTCGGGCTGCTCGGCACCGCGTGCGCGAGGCTCGGCGAGTCGCCGCAGGCCGAGGAGATCCTGCGCCTCGGCATCCAGTACGCCGGCGAGTCGGCGCTCGCTGGCGAGCTGTTCCGACGCCTCGGCGAGGCGTTTCTCACCGACGGTCGCCCTGGCGAGTCGATCGCGCCGCTGCGTCGCGCGCTCTTCCTCGGCGCTGCCGACAAGGACGTGATGCCGCACCTCGCGCGCGGCTATCTTCGCCGCGCGAAGTACGTCTCGGCGATGGCGTGCGTGCGCCGGGCGTTGGGCGCAGGCGTCCCGGCGCAGGAGATCGCGCTCGAGCAGGCGCAGATCGAGAAGCAGCTCGGCATTCCCCTCACGCGCTGGCAGGCGCTGATGGCGGGCGCGGCGCCCAGGTCCTGACGCGGGTCGCCCCGAGCCGATCGCCCGCCGTCCGTGCTCGCTCGACGCGGAGCTCGGCTGGCTGGCGCGCGGGCTCTCCGGTGATGGGCGGCTCGGCGCTCATATGCTGCGCCGTAGGTGCAACACTTCGGAGGCGGCCCCGTCGACTCCGCGAATCGGCTTCCTCGGGCTCGGCGAGGCGTCTACGCTCGCCCACGATGAACAGGGGGAACACGTCGGGCGGCCCAAGCGGAAGGATCTCGGTCGGCGGGCCCGGGGGCATCCACATCGAAGGCGGCGTCGTGCGCGCGGGAGGTCTCTCCGTCGGTCCGCAAGCGCAGGCGGGCGGGCCGCTCGCGAGCGGCGGCGGCAGCGCGGACTTGGCGCGGTCGCTCGAGCAGATCGAGCAGCTGCCCGCCCTCGCGCGCCGGCATCGTCGTTTCGTCGCCGTCGCGCTGCTGCTCGCGGGGGCCGTGGCGCTGCTGGCTCCCACCGTCTTGATCGCCGCCATTCACCTTCCGTGGCTCTTGCTGCTCGTCCCCGGGCTCGTCGGCCTCGTGCTGCTCGGCGTCGGCGTCGTGCTGCTGCGGAGCGGTCCTGTCACGACGGCGGGGGTGAGCGCCGGCGACGAGCAACGCCTGCTCGACCTCGCCGCGGCCGCCGGCGGTCGGCTCACGGTCACCGCCGCTGCGCGCGAGCTGGGCCTCACGCTGCTCGAGGCCGAGAAGCTCCTGAGCGCAATGGCCCGCACTGGGCACGTGGTCGTCGAGAACGACTCGGCGTCGGGCGTGGTGGTGTACGCGTTCCCCGAGATCGAAGCGGGGTTGGGAGGCTCCGGCCAGGGCCGGGCTACGAGGAGGCTGACATGAGCAACGATGGGAACTTCGGACGGGCCCCCGGCGGAGGTTATCCGCCCGGCCAAGGGCAGCCTCCCACCCAGCCGCAGGGCCCCGAGGGCGCCTACCCGCAACAGCCGGGGCAGCCGTCGGCGCAGCCAGGCTATCCGCAGGGCTACCCGCAGCAGCCCTATCCGCAAGGCTATCCGCAAGGCTATCCGCAGGGCTACCCGCAGCAGCCCTATCCGCAAGGCTATCCGCAGCCCTACGCTCAAGGCTACCAGCCGCAGCAGCCGTACCCGGGCGCGTATGCGCCGCCGGGCTATCCGATGCAGGCGGCACCCATGAACATCGTCGTCCAGAACACGACGACCACAGGCGGCGGGCTCGTTCGCGTCGGCAACAAGAGCCGAATGACGGCTGCCTTATTGGCGTTCTTCTTGGGCGGCTTTGGGGTGCACCAGTTCTATCTCGGCCGCACCGGCATGGGGTTGCTCTACCTCTTCACGGGCGGCGTGTGCGGCATCCTCGCGCTCGTCGACTTCATCAGGTTCCTCGTGATGTCCGACGCCGAGTTCGATCTGAGTTACAACTCCGCCTTGACTCACTGAATGCCTGTCTGCCCAATCCGAGCACGCGTGCGTGGCCAAGTCCGCCGGCGCGCGTGCTCTCGCTTTTGCATCGGGCGGCCGTGGGTTCGCCGCCGCGCCCGGTGAAGGGGCGAGGCGCGCGACGCGCTCCCGATGGTCACGCTGCGGCGCTGGTCTCGGCCTTCGGCGCGCGGCGGTAGGCGTACACGAGCATCGCCACGCCGAAGACGAACAGCCCGATCGAGAGCCACTGCCCCGGCGTGAAGCCGAAGTAGCGCGCGTCGGCGCCGACGATGTCCGTCGCGCGCAGGGCGTCGAGCGGGAAGCGGATGGGCGCGTAGAGCATCGCGAGCAGGCCGATGATCGCGCCCGTCGGTCGCGGCTTGCGCGCGTACCAGAGGATGACGGCGGCGAGCGGGATCGTCAGCAGCATCTCGAGCAGGCCGAGGTCGAAGCGGCGCCCGTGCGGAAAGTCGACGCCGAAAAACGAGGTCGTGACGCGGCCGATGTGATCGTGCGCGACCGAGCAGCCGGCGCGGCCGAAGATCCACGAAATCGGGAAGACCGCCGCGATCTGCTCGAGGTGCGGGAGGATCCTCTCCTTCGTCTTGAGCTTCCAGAGCAGCGCGCCGACGGTCGCGCCGATGAACCCGCCGAACGACGAAATCCCCTTCGGGATCATCAGCAGCTGGAGGGGGTTCGCGAGCACCTCGGCCGGTCGATACATGACCTCGTCGAGCATGTGCGAGAGCACGAAGCCCGCGACCAGGACCCACGAGATGAGCGACTCCATCTTGCGGCGATCGAGGCCGGCGCGCGGCGCGCGGCGCAGCGCGAGGCTCGAGCCGACGATGACGCCGGTGGCCACGAGCATGCCGAAGGGGTGCAGCGGCAGCGGCCCGAGCTGCAGATCGGGGATCGTGATGTAGGGGAGGCGCATCCGCGCTCACTCGTCCTCGTCCTCGTCGTCGTCGTCGTCGACGTGCGGCCGGACGGGCCTTTCTTTCTTCTCGACGAGGGTCACCGGCAAGTCGAACGTCCTCGACTCCCGAACCACGCGCAGCGTGATCTTCTTCCCTACCCCCGCGACCGACACGAGCCAGCGCAGGTGCGCCGAGTCGCGCACCGACTGGCCGTCGATCGCGACCACCACGTCGCCGACCTTGAGCCCAGCGCTGTCGGCCGGCGTCCCGCGCCCGATCGCCGTGACCTCCGCGCCGTGGAGCATCGTCTTCTCGTCGAGCGGCGCGTCGGCGATGGCGACGCCCAGGTAGCTGCGCACCAGGCGCCCCTCGTTCACGAGCGAGGGGATCATCTGCTTGACCATGTTCATCGGGATGGCGAACGCGAGCCCCTGGCCTTGCGCGTTGATCGCCGTATTGATCCCGATGGCCTCGCCCGCGAGGTCGAGCAGCGGCCCGCCGCTGTTGCCTGGGTTGATGGCGGCGTCGGTCTGGATGAAGTCGAAGTAGGCTTCGCCGCCGCCGGGCGGGTGCAGCGGCACGTCTTTGTTGGTGCGCCCCTTGGCCGAGACGATGCCCGCCGTGACCGTGTGCGAGAGGCCGAGCGGGTTACCGACCGCGACGACCCAGTCTCCGACCGACATCGCGTCGCTGTCGCCGAGGGGGATCGGCTCGATGGTCGCGACCACGTCGTTCGCGTCGACCTTCACGAGCGCGACGTCGGTCGACGGGTCGGTGCCGAGGACCTTCCCCTCGTAGCTCTTGTCGTTCCAGAGCACGACCTCGATGGCCGAGCCCCCCGAGACGACGTGGTTGTTCGTGAGGATCGTCCCCTTCTTGTCGATCAAGAAGCCGGAGCCGAGCCCCCGCATGCGCAGGCGGCCGTTCGCCCGCTTCTTCTTGATCACGATCGTCACGACGGCCTGCTCCACCTTGCTGACCAGCGGCGCAAAGCTCATCGGCGCGCCCTTGGACGGCGCGGCGAGCGCGGTGGGCGTGCTCACGACGACCGGGCCCGGCGCGGGGATGCCGACGGTGGGGCTCGCGACGATGGTGGCCGACGGGGGGATCGCGGCGCTCTTGGCCTCGTCGACCGAGACGCCCGTGCCCGGGATCCGCTTGCACGCGACGCCCGCCGAGAGCGCGACGCCGAGCCAGAGCAGCCGGTCGATCCCCGTCCGCCTCATGCCTTCTTCTCCGGCCCCCGCTCGCCGTCCTTCTTCGAGGCCTCCACGAAGCGCAGGCGCAGGTCGTAGAGCATCTGATCGAGCAGCCGCTCCTCTTCGCCGCTGAGGTTCCCCTTGGTCTTCTCCTGGAGCACGGCGAGCAGATCGATGGTCTGCCGCGCGAGCGAGAGGTTCGCCGCGGGGGTCTCGCCGTCCGGGCTCGGCGCCTCGCCGAGGTGCACGAGCGCCGTCTGCGAGAGCGAGAGGATCAGCGTCGTGAAGTCGATCGACGGCAGCGCGTCGGGCATCGGCTCACTCCTCGGTCTCGTCGTCGAGCGCGTCGTCGTCGAGCCCCTGCCGCGCGGCGCGCAGCGGCTCGCCCTTGCCGGCCACGTCCGGCAACGCGGCGAGGTGCGCCTTCAGGTCGTCGGCAGAGAGGGCCCCCTCGTGCACGTTGCGCTGCAGGACGCGGGTGTCGAGGAGCTGTGGGGTCAGGTTCTTGGTCGCCATGTCGTCGGTGTCTCCGTCCCTCTGGTGATCACTGCTCGTCGTCCGTCAACTTGCCCGCGCGTCGGCCGGTGCGCACCTCGCCCCCCTCGCCAGCGTCGGAGAGCGGCGGTTGTAGCGCATGCTCGGGCGTCGGCGAGGGCTCGTTCGCGTCCACCACGGCCAGGCGGGGCCGTGGCGCGTGGGCCCTCGTCTGCGCGAGCTCCTCGGCGGTCGCCGGCCGGACGGCGCGCACGATCACGTCGAAGCGGAGCGTCTCGCCCGCGAGCGGATGGTTCAGGTCGACGAGCACCGCGTCCTCCTCGACCTCGACCACGCGCATGACCACGTCCTCGCCGTCCTCGCCGACGGCCTCGAGCTCGTCGTCGACGGCGACGTCGTCCGGCAGCTCCGCGCGATCGACCCGGAATTCCCGCTCTTCGTCGCGCTCGCCGTACCCCTCCGCCGGCGGCACCTCGATCTCACGCGTCTCGCCCGCGGCCATGCCGAGCAGCTGCGCCTCGAGCCCCGGCACCAGCGTGCCGTAGCCGAACACGAAGCCGATCGGGCGCCCGCCCTCCTCGTCGGTGGCCTCGATGACGTCGCCGTCCTCGTCGTAGAGCGCGTAGTCGAGCACCACGAACGCATCGCGGACGATGCGCATGGGGCTCTGCGCGGCGGAATCGGTGCTCATGGAGGAGGGGCGGTCGAGACGCGGGGCGCCGACGGCGCGCGGGAGGCAGCGGGGGGAGCGGCGCGCGCTCCCCGTCGCACGACAAGGGGCGCAACTTGTAGGTACGGCATGCGCCGCGCGGCAACGGACCGGGTTCGGCCCCGGCGAGGGCGACGACGCGCCGTTGCGGATGTGGGCGTCCTCGGGTAAGCTCCGCGCCCCTTCCTCCGGGAAGCGCCGCGACGGCGTTCCCCGGCTGCGTTTCCCGAGAGGGCTTGAGGAGCGAGAGATGTCGAACCGTGCGATTTGGAGCATGCGCAAGCGTCACGAGTGGCTGGGCAAGCCGCTCAAGCCGAAGAAGATGAAGCGCTCGGGGCGGCTGCGCATCGGCCTGCAGGACGCGCTCGATCGCAGGGCCAGCGGCGAGTCGCAGGCGCAGGGCTGAGGCGCCCACGAGCCTCTGGGCTCCGGCCCGCGCGGCGCCTTCTCTGCTCGGTCGGAGAGGGCGTCGTCGTTTTTGCAGCGCGACGGTGGCGGAACTGGCAGACGCACTGGGTTTAGGTTCCAGCGCCGCAAGGCTTGCGGGTTCGAGTCCCGCCCGTCGCACTCATCGGGAATCGTTGCGGATTCCGGTGGCCCCGGCGCTGCCGCTCCGTCGCCCGAAGTGGGGGCGGGACACTCTCGGGACAGTTCGGGACAGGCCGCGGCTTTCGGCCCCGTTTCGGTGCCCGGCGAGGCCGCGGCCGAAGGGGCATCGCCGTCGCGTTCGCCGCCCTCGCCGCTCTTCGGCGCGTCACCGTTCGGGCCCTTCGCCGGCCCCATCGAGGCGAGCTCGGGGATCGCGAGGTGCATCTGGACGAGCGCCGCGTCGGCGCCTTCGGCGAGGTTCTCGGCGTGCCGCCGGTAGAGCTCCAACATCGCCGACGTCGTGTGACCGGTCCTCCGTCGGATCCACCCCTCGCTGCGCCCCATCGCGATCGCCGTCGTGATGAAGAGGCCGCGGCCGTCGTGGGCGACCAATCGGCGGCGCGTCGCGCAGGAGCACCGCGAGCACATCGAGCTCGGTCAGCATCAGCACCAGCGCGAGCGCGCGCGGCGCCCGAAGGTGCTCGACGCCTGCGGACTCGAGCAGCGCGAGTGCATGCCGGAGGTTGCCGACGAGCGCCGGCCGACCTGGGGCGCCGTGCCGCCCCTTGGCGCGCGCGGTCCGCGGCTGGCGCGGCATCAGCACCGACGCGGCGATGCTCAATCGACCGGGGAGCACGATCCTCGGCCGCTCGCCGCGCGCGGTGCGTTGCTCGTGGTCGCCGAGCGCGATCGCCGAGAGGGCCGTGCGAAGGCCACATTCGACAAGCCACGCGTCCAGCTGCGCGCGCTCATCCTCGCCGATGCCATCGCGAGCGACACGTGCGGCCCGCGCGTCCTCACCGAGCAGCCCGAGCAGCTCCGCCAGCGCATCGCTCGCAGTCACGCGCGCACCCGCCGCGTCGCGATCGTCTTCGCTCGGCGCTATCTTCCGTCGGGGCATGTCGCCTTGCCCTTCCTGCGGCCGCGCGAGCTTCCACCCTCGTGCGGCCGCACGTTTCTCACCTCACGCGCGCCGGCCCGGCTCCGCGCTGCCGAGCTCGACGACGTACCGCCGCTCGCCCTTCACGAGCGCGAGCTCGACGTCGAGCCCGAGTGCGTCCGCGTACGCGCGCAGCGTCGAGACGAGCACGTCGTCGCGCGCCTCGACCTTGCTCACCGCGGCCTGCGCGACGCCCATCGACGCGGCCACCTGCACCTGCGTCAGGCCGAGCGCCTTGCGCAGCGTCGCGAGCGTGTAGCGATGGCTCCGACGCGCGCCGCGGCGGAGCGTCTTGGCCTTGGTGACGTCGTAGGTGTCCGCGGGGTCGTGCGCGAGCTTCGGTGCGTTGGCCATGATGGTTCACCCTTCGTAGCGGCGGCGCTCCTCGGGCGTCGCCTGACGAGCGGAGATGATGCGGTCGCGATCGTCGCGCTCGACGAACACGACGAGCAGCAAGCGGAGCGCGATCGAGTAGCCGATGATGACGAGCACCCCCGCGCCCGCGCCGTCGTCGTCTTCGAGCGCGTCCGGGTCCTCGAACACGGTCGCGGCCTCGTCGAACGAGACGCCGTGCTTGGCCACGTTCGCAGCGGCCTTGCCCTCGTCCCATTCGAAGCCGACGGGCACCGCCATCGCTAGATTGATATAACTCTCGAGATGTATTCCGTCAAGGGATTGGTCGACTCGTCCGCACGGGGGCCGGGCAGAGCCCTTGCTCACGGGGCATCGCCCGTCGAGCGTGGAGGTCGACGACATCGGCCCCGGGCGCCTGCGCCGCTTCGAGCACGGCGACGAGCTGCGCGGCCAACGGCCTCGCCTGCCCGGTCAGCCCGGCCCCGAGCAATCCGTCGACCGCCGTCGCGAGCGCCAGCGCCGACGCCAGCACGGACGGATCGACGCCCGAGATCACCTGGAATCGCGAAGGTTCACCACGGACCTCCAGGCCCTCGAAACCGGCCGTTTTCTCGGTGTTTTCCCGAGCGTTTAGGTTCCAGCGCCGCAAGGCTTGCGGGTTCGAGTCCCGCCCGTCGCACCGACGAGCTCTCGCGCCCCGTCCACGGGCGAGGTCGTCCCGAAGCGGGCCCTCGCGTGCCCCGTGCTCCCCGTCGCTTTGCGATGCGCGTGGCGCCGCCGGCCCGTGGGGGCTCCCCGGCGGCCGACCGATGTGTCACGACTCGCCGCACGATGCCCCGGACGCGCGCGTTCGCCCCGCTGCTCGCCGCGCTCGTCGGGCTCGCGGCCTGCGGGCGCGCGCGCAGCGAGGAGGCCGCGCCGCAGACGTCGACGAGCGCCTCCCCGCGCGTCGCGCAGGCGGCCTCGCCGAGCGCGGTCGCGTCGTCGAGCGCCGCGTCGGTGAAGGGCGCCTGCAGCGCGCTCTCCGTCGTGCTCCCGGAGCTCCGACACACCGAGTTCGACGTGCCTGTGCCGGCGATCGACGACCCGAAGGGCACCCTCGCGCCGTTCTACCGGAAGCTCGCGCGGATCGTGCGGGGGACGGCGAAGGACCACGTGCGCATCGCCGTGCTCGGGGACTCCAACCTCGCCGCGGACTTCATCACGGGCGCGCTGCGCCGCGCGCTGCAGGCGCAGCTCGGCGACGCGGGGCACGGGTGGGTCTCGCTCGCCAAGCCGTGGTTCTGGTACCGGCACCAGGACGTCGAGCACGGCGTCACCGGCGCGAAGTGCTGGGACCAGCTCGCGATCTCGACCCCCCGCGTGCGCGACGGGCGCATCGGCTTCGCGGGGATCGCCGCCGACAGCAAGTGCGCGGGCGGCGTCGCGTGGGCCGCGACCGCGAGCGCGAAGGACGCCCCGGTCGGCGCGCGCGCGAGCCGGGCCGACGTGTTCTACATGAAGCAACCCGAGGGGCGCGCGTTCGGGGTGCGCGTCGACGGCGTCGAGACCCTGAGCGTCGAGACCGCCGCGGCGACGTACGAGCCGGCGGTGGTGCGCGTGCCGCTGGGCGCGGACGGGCCGCACACGATCGCGATCGCGCCGAAGGGGCCGAGGGTGCGCATCTACGGCGTGGCCCTCGAGCGCGACGCGCGGCCGTCGATCGTGATCGACTCGCTCGGCGTCGGCGCGCTCAACGCCAAGCAGCTCCTCGATCAAGACGAGGGCTTCGACGCGGCGATGCTGCGCCTTCGCGGCTACGATCTCGTGGTCGAGCTCACGGGTACCAACGTGCTCTCGCTGCGCGACTACCCGAGCTGGATGCGGCAGGTCGTGGCCCGCTGGCACGCCGCGCTCCCTGAGGCGCCGGTGATGCTGATGAGCCCCCCCGATCGCGCGCTCTCCGAGACCAAGGACGACGAGACCGCCGCGGTGCTCGGGCGCGAGAAGCAGAAGCTCTGCGCCGAGGGGGCCTGCGCCTACTGGGATTTTCGCGGGGCGATGGGGGGCAAGCTCTCGATCGTGAAGTTCTTCGCGCACGGCTACGCCGGCCGCGACTTCACGCACATCACCGGCCCGGGCGGCGCGTACATCGGCGGCCGCATCGCGTACGCCCTGCTCGAAGGGCTCGCGAAGGCGGCCGCGCGCGAGCCGACGATCGGCTGCGAGTGAGCCTCAGGGCTCGGCAGCGGCGAGGGCGTGCTCCACCGCGGTCGGCAGCGAGAGCTTCGGCTTGAAGCGCTTGGGGCGGAACGCCTGGGGCACCAGCCCCGCCTCGCGCAGAAACGAGACGGTGCGGAAGAAGTGGAGCTTGCCGAGGCGCTGCGGCACCTCGTCGTCCTTGGCGATGCGGCGCTTCCAGAGCTCGTTCGCCACCATCCATCGCGCGAACTCGCCGATCGAGCGGAACATCGGCAGGATCTCGCGGCGCTCGGTGACGAGGAAGACGTAGCCGCCCTTGACCGCCACGTCGAGCAGCCAGAGCTCGCCCGATTTCCACTCGCCGAGGCACAGCAGGCCGGCCGGCGCGATGTCGCCGCCGGTGTCGAAGGCGTCGGCGGCGCTCTCGGGGTCGAGCGGATCGGCCAGCCACGTCGAGCCCTGGACGACCTCTTCGAAGTCTGGCGCGCGCAGCGGGTGCCCTTGCGCGCGCTCGTGCATCGCGCGGACGTAGGCCCTCGCGTCGGCGTCGAGCACGACCGGCGACTCGCCGTCGGCGACGTCGCCGAGCGCGGCTTCGAGCGCGTCGAGGTGCTTGGTGCCGATCTGCCGCGTCGGCCTGAAGCCGAGTCGATCGAGGTCTTTCTCGAATTGCGTCCCGAGGTAGCCGTCGCGCATTCCGTCGTCCTCCGGGGAAGGCCCGGTCGGCTCGGGGGTTTGCGGGCCGCCTCGACTGCGAGGCAGAAAGCCCGCGCACCCGCTGGTGCTCGATTTGGGGGACTACTGATACGGCGCGATTTGCGCAAGTGAAAGATCAGTCCCGGGGGTCGCGGGCGCCGAAGCCGACGCCGGCGCCGTGGCCGGCCGGGACCTTCCCGGCGCAATTGCGGCATAGTGCCCGGCGATGTCCCGCCTGCGCGCGTTCGGGGCCGCGGTCGTCTTCGGCCTCGTCGTGGCCGCGTGCGCCCCCGCGGCGCGCCCGTTTCCTCCCGAGGGGACGCCCGAAGGGGCCTACGCCCGCGTCGCGGTCGCGCTCGCGGAGGGGCGGCCGCGTGACCTCTTCCCGTTCATCGAGGACGAGGCGCAGTGGGCCGCCTACACGATCCGCAAGGAGCGGGCGCGGTCGCTCGAGGTCGCGCGGCGATCCTTCCCGAAGGAGGCGCTCGCCCCGCTCGAGGCCTCGTACGGCCCCGACGCCGCGGCGCCCGACGGGGCGGACGTGTTCGTGCGCATCGGCAAGGCGCGCGGCTGGTTCGCGCGCCTGCGAGGCGATCTCTCGGGGGTCGCGCGCACCGAGATCGACGGCGATCGCGCGACGCTCGTCACGGCCCGCGGCACGCGCTACCCGATGCGTCGCCGGTCGGTCGGCATCTGGGGCTTGTCGGCCTACACCGCGGAGCTCACCGCCGACGCCGAGCGGGCCACGCGCGACCGGGCGCGCATCGAGGCCGCCGCGCGCGACTACGAGCTCTCGCGCGCGGGGGGGGCCGCGTCCTCGTCGCCGAGCGCTGCGCGCGCGCCGTGAGTCAGCCCCGCGCGACCAGCTCCTCGATCGTGCGCGTCGTCATGCGTCCTTCGAGAACGGCCGGCTCCTCGAGCAGCCGCTTGTGGAGGCCGATGTTGGTGCGGATGCCGCCGACGATGAACTCGTCGAGCGCCCGCCGCATGCGCGTGAGCGCGCGATCGCGCGTCGGTCCGTGGGTGATCACCTTCGCGATGAGCGAGTCGTAGTACGAGGGGACCTTGAAGCCGCCGTAGACGCCGCCGTCGACGCGAACGCCGTTGCCGCCCGGCGGGTGGTACTCGGTGATGAGCCCCGGCCAAGGCGCGAACGTCACCGGATCCTCGGCGTTCACGCGGCACTCGATGGCGTGGCCACGGAAGGCGTAGTCGCGCGCGGGGAGGCTCAGCTTGCCCCCCGCGGCGACCAGGATCTGCTCGGCGACCAGGTCGAGCCCCGTGACCATCTCGGTCACCGGGTGCTCGACCTGCAGGCGCGTGTTCATCTCCATGAAGTAGAGCTGACCGCCGTCGGAAGCCTCGGGATCGAGCAGGAATTCGAGCGTGCCGAGCCCTTCGTACCCGGTCTCGAGCATCGCGCGCTCGATGAGGCGCCCCATCTCGGCGCGCTTGGCGGGGAGCATCCAAGGGCTCGGCGCCTCCTCGATGATCTTCTGATGGCGCCGCTGCAGCGAGCACTCGCGTTCGCCGAGCGAGCGCGCGTTGCCGTGCTTGTCGCCGAGGATCTGGAACTCGATGTGCCGCGGCCGCTCGACGAAGCGCTCGAGGTAGACGTCGGGGTTGTTGAACCCCCGCGCGGCCTCGGTGGTCGCGGCGTGGAACTGCGCCTCGATGTCGGCGTCCGCGCGTACGACGCGCATGCCGCGTCCGCCGCCGCCGCCGGAGGCCTTGAGGATGACCGGGTAGCCGATGCGCGCGGCCTCTTGGCGGGCGTGCTTCGCGTCCTTGAGCACGCCGGTGCCGGGGAGCAGCGGCAGGCCGAACACCACGGCGTTCGCGCGCGCGCTGACCTTGTCGCCCCATCGACGCATCGCCTCGACGCTCGGGCCGATGAACGTGATACCGCAGCGGCGGCACACGTCGGCGAAGTCGGCGTTCTCCGACAGGAAGCCGTAGCCGGGGTGGATGGCGTCGGCGCCGGCGATCTCGGCCGCGGCGATGATCGCCGAGAAGCTCAGGTAGCTCTTCTGCGGCGCGCTCGGCCCGATGCAGACGGCCTCGTCGGCGAGGCGCACGTGGAGCGCCTGCGTGTCGGCCTCGCTGTGGACCGCCACGGTGCGCACGCCGAGCTCTCGGCAGGCCCGGATGATCCGGACGGCGATCTCGCCTCGGTTGGCGATCAAGACCTTCTTGAACATCTTCGACATGGCCGTGGGGCGAGAGCCTGTAGACGACCTCCCGTCGCAAGGGAACCAGGCCTTCGCGGGGTTGGTCGGAGCGACCCGGGGGTGGCGCCGTGCAGGCGGTCTTCTCGCGCAAGCGTACCAGCCTCGTGCGTCGCGGCGCGTCGTGCGAAACGCATTTCGCCGCGCAAGCATCGACGCGGCGCGCCTCCGGCCCTAATAGAGATCGCGAATGCCGAGCCCCGCGCGGACCTTCGCTCTCGCGCTCGCGTGCGCGCTCGCGAGCGCGGGATGCCCGCGTCCGCCACCGCCCGCGCCGGTCGTCGCGCCGCCGAAGAAGCCGGAGCTGCCGCTGCAGGCCGTGACGCTCCAGATGGCCCTCGAGGCGGCTTGGGACGGCGACTTCACGCGCTGCTTCAAGGACGCGAAGACGGCGATCACGATCGCCTCGGACGACCTCGAGTCGATGGAGCTCATGATGCGCTGCGCGCGCGCGACGCGCGCGCTCGGCGAGGCGGAGAAGTGGGTGCGCGAGGCGTACTCGGCGAGCCAGAGCGCGCCCGTGGTGCGCTACGGGCTCGCGACGGCGCTGCTGCTGCGGGGCGACGCCGTGGCCGCCGAGAAGGCTTTCGAGAAGCTCGCCGACGAGGCGCCCGTCGCGGCCTATCAGGGCGCGATGGCCGCGAAGCTCGCCGACGACTGGGCCACGGCGGATCGACTCGCCTCGCTCTACCTCAAGGCGCGCCCGGAGGATCCCGACGCCCGCATGCTCGAGGCCGAGGTCGCGTGCATGCTCGACGTGGACCGCTGCGGGGTCATCGAGGTGGCGGTGGCCGACGAGCGCGAGGAGGAGTCGAGGCGCATCGGCGCTGCGCTCGGCAGCGACGCGATCGCGACGCGCGCCACGCTCGACTCGGTGTCGAAGGACGCGGAGGCGATCCACGCGGCCGCCTACTCGGACGCGCTCTCGGTCGCGGTCATGATCCGCGAGGGGGGCGATCCCGGCATCGTCGGGGTGCGCAGCCCGCGCTCGGGGCGCCGTGAGCCGGGGCCGGGGGTCGACCTGGTGCGCGAGGCGCGCCCCATGGCGAAGCTCCCCTTCGCTACGCGCGTCGCGCAGGGGATCGCCATCAACGACGGCGCCGCGACCGGCTACTTCGCGCGCTTGCTCGCGCTCTTCCCCACCGACTTCCTCACCTACCGGGTCGCCGCTCAGAGCGAGCGCGTCCTGCCTGCTGCGCGCACCTACCTCGAGGAGCAGAGCGGCGGGGCGTGGCGCGTGTACGCAGCCTCCTGGCTGGTGAATCCAGAGCAGGTCTGCGATCTCGCGAACTCGCTCTCGTACAAGGATCAGGGGGCGATCGCGACCTCGATTCGCCGCCGTTGCGACGTCGCGCTCGAGAAGCAGCGCGGGCGTGCGTTGGCCGACGCGCGGCTCACGGTCACCCCCTACGGCCTGCTCGACGTGCGCGCCGCGCTCGAAGGGGAGGCGGCCGTGCGCGACGCGAACGCGCTCGAGGCGCTCGCGCGGCGCGTGTCGAAGGCGATGCCGAGCTCGAAGGTCGTGGTCGAGGCCCTGCTCGCGGCCGCGGACGCGGGGCACAAGGGCGCCGCCGCGCTGCAGAAGGAGGCGCTCGCGCTGTCGGGGTGGGACCCGGTGCTCACGCGCCGCGCGCTCAGGCGCTATGTGGAGCGATCCGACTGGAAGGGGGCGCGCGCGCTCTTGCCGGCGGCGCTCCAGGAGTCGCCGAGCGACGCCTACCTCAACGGCGTGCAGGGGGCGCTGCTGGCCCAAGACGGCAAGGCCGACGCGGCGCTGCCGTTCCTCACGCGCGCCTGCAACTCGGCGAAGGCGCGCCGCGAGTCCGAGCTGTTGACGACCACGTACTCCGAGATGTGGAGCGCGCTCCCCAAGGCCAAGATCAAGCCGGTTCGCGACGCGGCGCTGAGGTGCCTCAAGGGCGACTGACCCGCCGCCCGGCTACCGCTTCGCCTTCTCGAGCTCGGCCTTCAGCGCCTCCGGCTTGACGTCGCCCGCGGCGGCGCCGACCAGCGAGCCGTCGGCGCGGAGCACCAGCACCGCGGGCACGACCTTGACCTTGGCGAGATCGCCCAGGCGTCCGCGCGACGGGTCGCCGATCGCGCGACGGCATGGCGTGGGCTCTGCGTCGAGGAAGGTCTGCACGAGGACGCGATCCGCGAGCGGCTGCATCGCGACGATCAGGCACGTCGCGTCGCCGGGGAGCTCGCGGAGCGTCGGGCCGAGCACGCGCAGGAGCTTCTCCGAGCCGAAATCGAAGGTCGCCACGACGATGACCACCGCGCGCTTGCCGCGCAGCGCGAGGCTCTCGGGCACGTGGTCCGGGTCACGCTCGACCGGATCGAGGGCGAAATCGAGGGCAGGGCCGCGCGCCCCGTCCGGCGCGGCGACGTCCGCCGCGGCCGCGGTCGTGGGCGTCGGGCCCATGCCGACCGGCGCGCCGGGGGCCGGCCTCGCGCCGCAGGCCCAGAGCAGCGCGGCGAGCAGCGCGAGCGCGTGCGTGCGGAGCATGGACCCATCGTAACGCGTCGCGCGGGCCCACCATGCCCGATGACGCCCCGATGACGCCCCGATGACGCTGCGATCGGCCTCGCGCAGCGCGCTCGATCGACCACCGCCGGCGCCGCCGTGCCCAGGCTCTCAGCCGGCGGTCGCGTCTTGCGCCGCGCCGTCGCCCGCGTCCGCGTCGCCGCTCGCATCGCCGAGGCCCGCGTCCACGGGGACGTCGGCGGTCACGACGACCCGCAGGTAGAAGCCCGAGCAGGTGTCGTTCTTCACGACCACGTCTTGATCGTCCACGTCGAGCACGAGCGTCTCGTTGCCCGCGCCGGGGCTCGAGCCTCCGGCGAAGGTCTGGTTCGGGTACTCGGCGAACGACGTGTAGACCTCCACGCTCGTCGGCAGGCGGCCGAGCCCGTGGTGCAGGTGCCAGACGGTGCCGCCCTCGAAGGGCAGGAACGCGCCGTCGGAGGGCGAGGTCTCGTACACGCCCGCGCCGTTCGGAGCGACGAGCGTGTCGCCGCGCTCGTAGTAGCGATCGACCGTGGGGCACGACGCGATGCAGCCGCTCGTCGGCAAGAGCGGCGCGCCCATGGCCGTGGCGATCGCGGCCGCCGCGCACGCGCGAGCGACCCAGCGCACCGCGCGCCGGCGTGGGGCGCGACTCACCCGTTCAGCCACTTGGCCGCGTCTTTCGCGTGGTAGGTCAGGATGAAATCGGCCCCGGCGCGGCGGATCGACGTGAGCAGCTCGAGCACCGCGCGCTTCTCGTCGATCATCCCGGCGGCGGCGGCGGCCTTGATCATCGAGTACTCGCCCGAGACGTTGTACGCGCCGAGCGGCAGATCGAAGGCGTCGCGCACGCGGCGGACCACGTCGAGGTAGGGGAGGGCGGGCTTCACCATCAGCATGTCGGCCCCCTCGTCGACGTCGAGCTCGGCCTCGCGCAACGCCTCGCGCGCGTTGCCCGGATCCATCTGGTAGCCCGCGCGATCGCCGAACTTCGGCGCGCACTCGGCGGCTTCGCGGAAGGGGCCGTAGAAGGCGCTCGCGTACTTCACCGCGTACGAGAGGATCGGCACGTCTTCGAACCCCTCGGCGTCGAGCAGCGCGCGGATCGCGCCGACGCGCCCGTCCATCATGTCGCTCGGCGCGACGACGTCGGCGCCGGCCTGCGCGTGCACCAGCGCGGATCGCGCGAGCACCTCGAGCGTCGCGTCGTTGTCGACCTCGAGCTCGCCGGGGTGGCCCCGCACCGGGCGCAGCACGCCGCAGTGCCCGTGCTCGGTGTACTCGTCGACGCAGACGTCGGTGATGACGACCATCTCCGGCACCGCGTCCTTGATCGCCGCGACGGCGCGCGCGACCGGGCCGTTCGGATCGCACGCGGCGCTCCCCTCCGCGTCCTTCACCTTCGGGATGCCGAACAGGATCATCGCGCCGACGCCGAGCGCGCGGAGCTCCTTGGCCTCGCGCACCGCGTCCTCGACCGTGATCTGCGAGACGCCGGGCATCGTGCCGATCGGGCGCGCGGTCGTGATGACCTCGCTCACGAAGATCGGGTAGACGAGGTCGGACGGCGCGACGTGCGTCTCGCGCACGAAGGCGCGGAGCGAGGCGGTCTTGCGCAGGCGGCGGGGGCGGTGAATCGGGAAGGCCATGGCGTGGCGGTGTCGTAGCTCGCCTCGCGGCCAGGGCCAACCGTGCCCGCGCCCCGCAGCGCGTGCGCGGACGCGACGAAGAACCCGGCGGGCGTCGCGGGGCTCTCCGTCGCGTCGAAATGCGCGTCGCGTGAGGTTCGGCTCGTCGCTCTAGAGATCGAAGTGCGCGCCGAGCTGCACCCCGGCCGTCCAGAAGGAGCCGGTCTGGGACGGGTCGAGCGCCGAGCAGTAGCTGTCGCCGGGCGGGCAGCTGCCGTTGTCGAAGTGCGTGTAGCTGCCGCCCGTGGCGTAGAGCGCGGGCTCGATGCGGAAGTGCGGGTCGCTGCCGATCGAGAGGCCGATGGCGCCGCGGACCTCGCCGCCGAACGCCGAGCCGTCGTAGTAGCCGCTCTGGTCGGCGTTCGGCAGGCCGAAGTCGATCCAGCGCGCGCCGATGCCGAGGTCGACGAGGAAGCCCACCGCGTGGTGCGGCGAGGAATTCCACCGCACGCCGATGCCGAAGGCGTTGCCGTCGCCCTGCTTGCCCGCGACGCCGCCGTTCATCGAGCCGCGCGTGTAGGTGTCGTGCTGCCAGAAGCCGTAGACGCTCCAGGCGGGGAGCAGGTGGATACCAGCGTCGAGCTCGAAGGCGAGCCCGGAGCCGACGACCTGATTCACCGCGAGGTCGGTCGGCGCGTAGACGCCCAGCGACTGGCTCTGACCGAGGATGTCGCCGCCGCTCGTGACGCTCATCAGGCGGCCGCCGAGCTCGATGCGCGGCCGCCAGTACTGGACGACGGGGGGGCGCGGCGGGGGGTAGGCGGAGGCCGGCTGATAGGTCGGCTGCGGCGCGGGCTGATAGGTCGGGGGGGGCGGCGCGGGCTGATAGGTCGGGGGGGGCGGCGCCGGCACGG
>JAJXTK010000412.1 GCA_021783935.1 Myxococcales bacterium
ACGAGTACGGCGCGATCCACTGCAGGCCCACGACCGCGAAGAGGACGTACGCGAGGTTGTAGACGACGTCCGCGCGCCGCTCGTTGCGCGCCGTCAGCAGCGCTTGGAGCACGGCGACGACCGCGGCGATCGCGAGCGCGCGCAGCACGCCGTCGCTCGTGAGATGGACGTGGTGGAGCGTCAGGATGCCGAGCAGCATGAGCGCCGGCTGCACGAGCACGTCGATCGCGATCTCGAGCGTCGGCCACCAGCGATCTTCGGTGCGCCAGCGCTGGAAGAGCAGCGGCAGGAGCACGAACGACTCGCGCGCGTCGCCGCGCGCCCAGCGGAGCATCATGCGGACGACGCCGCGCAGCTGGGTGGGGACGAGCGTCTCGACGACGGCCGTGCGCTGGTAGACGGTGCGGTGACCGGTGCGCAAGAGCCAGGTCGTCAGCGCGCGGTCCTCGCCGATGGTGCACGGCGCGCCGAGGAAGGTCTGGCTCGCCCAGCGATCGAGCACGGCGAGCACGGTGCTCCTGCGGTACGCGGTCAGCGCGCCCGGGCAGCAGAGCACCGCGCCGAAGCGCGACTGCACGGCGCGGCCGAGGTCGAAGGTGACGTAGAAGCGCGCGGAGAGCAGGCGGGTGAGCGCGCTCTCGTACCGGTTGAGGACGACGACCTTGCCGGCCACCGCGGCGACGCGCTCGTCGCGCACGAGCGGCGCCGCGAGCGAGCGCAGCGCGTCGGGTGCGATGCGCGAGTCGGAGTCCATCGTGACGACGACGTCGCCGGTCGCCTGCGAGAAGCCGAGGCGCAGCGCCTCGCGCTTGCCGGCGTTCTTGGGCTGGCGAACGGCGCGCACGAGCTTGGGGTGCGCCGCCGCGGCGGCCTCGATGTAGACCCACGTGTCGTCGGTCGAGCCGTCGTCGATGACGATGAGCTCGAGACGATCGCGCGGGTAGTCCGAGGCGAGCGCGGAGGCGATGGCGTTCTGCACCATCGGCCCCTCGTTGAACGCGGGGACGACGACCGTCAGGCGCGGCAGGCGCGCGGTGCTCGTCTCGCGCGCGGGGCGGTAGCCGAGCGCGAAGGCGAAGCCGACCAGCGTGTACGCGAAGAACGCCGTGCCGATCGAGACCCAGCCGGCGCCGAGGGCGGGCCAGCCGGGCACGAGGATCGAGGCCGCCAGCAGCGCCGCGAACGCGACGACGAGCGCCGCCTGGACGAGCGGCTCGAGCGCGTGCGGGCGCGTGCCGCGGGTGGCGCGCTCGCTCACGCGCGGATCGAGCGCGAGCGGGGCGGGCTTGCGGGCGGCGGGGCGCTCGGCGCGCAGCCACTCGAGGAGAACGGGACGGACGAGGCGGTCTTGGGCGACGAAGCTCTGGTCGACGTTCTGCACGACGGGTGGGTACCCTGACCCTCCCGCATCGGCTCACGGCTTCGTCAAAATGCGAGCGCGACCCCGGCGCTCGCGGAGATCCCGACTCCGGCGAGCGGCCCGCGATCGCCCGACTCGCGCTCGAGCGCGCGCCCGATGCCGGCGTCGACGACCAGGCTCGTCGCTGGCCCGAGTCGCAGCGCTCCGCCGACGTCGAGGCCGGCGACGGCATAGAGGCGCTGCGCACCCTCGAAGGGCACGGAAAACGCGTCGAGGCGCGCGCCGACCGTGAGCTCGTGCCTCGCGCGCCGCGGCGCCCACGCGAGCTCGACCGCGCCGCCGGCCACGAAGGCAGAGGTCGGCGTGTCGGCGCCGAGCGCGGCGCGGGTGCCGAAGCGGACGTTCGCTCGCAGGGGGCCGTACAGGGGGATCAAGAGGCGCGTGTCGGGCCCGAGGAGCGCGAGCCCGCGGGTGAAGGCGTCGAGCGCGAGCGTGGGGACCACCGACCAGCGCTGTTCGCGCGCCGCGGGGGTCGAGAGGAGCTCCCGGGGCGGCACGCTCGGCGGCGCGCTCGGCGAAGGGGGGGCCGGCGCGGGGCGCGCGAGCCGCACCTGCGCCCGCAGCTCCTCGATCATCTCGGTCGTGGCGATGGTGATCGCGAGCGCGCGGGCGTCGCGGTCGACGTGGACGAGAGCAACGCCGCGCCCCATCGCGCGGTGCTCGTCCCCGTCGGCCACCTCGACCTCGAGCGCGGCGTGATCCGCGTCGATCCAGTGGATGGTCACCCGCGTGAGCGAGAGCCGCGTGCCCGCCACGTCCTCGCAGCCGATGTCCGAGCGCTCGACCGCGCGGAACACCTCCGCGAACACGACCTTCGCGAGCGGCGGATCGAACGGCGTCTCGTCGACGTCGATGTCGACCGACGAGCGGCACCCCGCGTCGCCGGCGGCGGCGGCGGATCCAAGAGCGAGCGCGGATGCAAGGATCGCCGCGATCAGGGGGAGACGCATCGTCGTGCGACCGTGACCGTATGGGCTCCCTCGGGATAGCGCGAGAGGTAGAGATCTCTCGCGGTGACGCAGGCCGTGCTGTCCCCCAGGCGCTCGAGCGCCTGCACCCTCCGCGCCTCGGCGTCCTCGCGCAGCGCCCCCTCGGGCTCGAGCTTCACGGCGTCGTCGAGCGCGACGAGCGCCCCCTCGGGATCGCCGAGCTCGTCGAGCCGGAGCCGACCGAGCTCCAAAGCGGCGAGGCCCGCCCGCGTGTCCTTGCGGAAGGCGGTTCGGAGCCGGTCGAGCGCCATGGCGGCGCGCCGAGGGCGACCGGTCAGCCGGGCGGCGATCGAGACCTCGAGCAGATCCTGCGGGCCGAGCTCCTGCACCAGACGCGCGAAGTCCTCCGACTCGAGATCGGCGAACGCGCCCGCGTAGTCCCCTTCCGCGAAGGCCTCGTGGAAGTGCGCCGAGAGCCGGCGGTACGAGGGGGCGGCGGGGCGCAGCGGCGGGGTCGAGGCCGAGGCCGACGGCGGGGTGCTCGGAGGGTTCGTGACGGAAGGCGTGGGGGGCGGCACCGGCGACGTCCATCGCTCGCCGGCCGACACCGTGGCGACGAGCGTCGCGGTGGACGGGCGCTCGACGACGACCCGGCCACGATCGACCGAGACGCTCACGCGATCGCCGGGCGACGGCTCGATGCCGACCCGGAAGAGCGTGCCGACGACGTGCACCTCGACGTCCGCCGCGGCGACGACCACCTTGCGCCCCTCGACGTGGACGACGTCGAGCCGCACCGCGCCCGCCTGCAGCTCGAGGCGCACGTCGGCGGAATGGATGCGCGCGAGGCGTAGGCGCGTCGAGCCTTCGAGGACGATGCTCGAGCCGTCGGGGAGGGTCAGCGACTGCTCCTGCCCCGGGCTCGTCTGGAGGATCGCGCCGTCCATCGCGGTCGGCTCCGGGGCGCGGCGGCCGTGGAACGAAATCGCGACGACGCCGAGCGCCATCGCGAGCACCACGAACGCGCGCGGCAAGAAGCGGAGCAAGCCACCCCCGCGCTGCGGCAGCCGATCGGAGACGGCGGACCACTGCCGCGCGAGGCGGCGCTCGCTCAGATCGGGCCGCACGAAGCGGGCGAGGCGTGTCTCTCGGTTCATCGCTCCCCCCCTTCCCCGAGACGCACGCGCTCCGCGGTCTCGTCGGTCGCGTCCCTCCGAGCGCTGCGCGGGCCGACCGCGTCGCCGTCTCCATGGTCGCGTCTCAACTGCCGTTCCGCCTGGGCGACCCGTCGCTTCACGGTCGCGGCGGAGGCGCCGACCAGCGCGGCGACCTCGTCGATCGTGAGCCCCTCGACCCGGCGGAGGATGAGGGCGATGCGGGCGTCGGCGGGCATGCTTTCGAGGACTCCGTAGACCGCGCGCAGCTCGATCGCCGCGTCGGCCGGGCAGCTGCGTCCGACGAGCTCGTCAGGGTCGATCGGCGGCTCGCGGCGGCGAAGACCAAGGCGCGTCAAGAGCTTGCGCCGGCGAATCAGCTTGCCGACCCGGCCGACCACCATCGAGCCGAGCCACCCGCCGAACGCGTTCGGCTCGCGCAGCTGGTCGAGGGACGAGAGGGCCTGCACGAACGCGTCCTGGACGACGTCGTCGACGTCCTCGTCGCGCCCGAGCAGCCGAAAAGCGAGGCCGTTCGCGCGCGGCGCGTGCCGTCGGAAGAGCGCCTCGCACGCCCAGCGTTCGCCCGCGCGCGCCCCATCGACGAGCTCGGCGTCGCGCGGGCCCGTGGCGGTGGGCAGGACGGTGATCTCGCGGAGGGCCACGGCGAGTATGTACCCCGAGCCCGCCGAATCGGTGCACCGTCCGCCGGGCGGCCACGGCCGAGCTGCCCGCCGGTGGCGACGAGCCACTTCGGGGCGTCGGCGGTACTGACCGATCGATGCGGCCCCGCCTTGGCCTCCGATGGCGCGATCGCGGCCATGGCTTGCGGTCGAGCCGCGCGGGCGCGCCGTGATCCTGCTGCTCCTCGAGCTCGCGGTGTGCTTCTGGGCCGGTCATGGCGTGGCGAGCCGCGTCCTCTCGCCCGCCGCCGATCCGCTCGATCGGCTCGCCGGCGCGGCGCTGCTCGGGCTTGCGCTGCCCATCGCGGTCGTCGAGGCGCTCGGGCGCGCCCAGCGGCTCTCGCCGACCAGCGTCGCCGCAACGACCATCGTGCTCGGCCTGGCGATCGCCCTCGCGACCCGGCGACGCGCCCGGCTCGGTCCCGATCTGCGCGCGCTGCGCGCCGCGCTCCTCGGTGCGCTCGGCGGCGGCCCTTGGGCGCTCGCCGCTTGGAGCGGCGTCGTGGCCACCGGGCTCGCCGCGGCCGCCGCGTACCTACTGCCGCCGTGGGCGTGGGACGCGCTCGGCTACCACCTCCCGATTGTCTACGACGCGCTCGCGACGGGCGGCCTGCGCGAGGTGCCGACGCACGTCGTCTACGCCTACGCCTACCCACACCTCGTCGACCTCTACTTCCTCTGGTGGCGCGAGCTGCTCCGTGACGACACCTGGATCGAGCTCGCGCAGCTGCCGTTCGCCCTCGCCGGGGCGCTCGCCATCGCGGCCATGGGGCGGCGTGGCGGGGCTTCGTCGCAGCGCGCCCTGGCGTTCGGCCTCGCGTGGCTCGCGATCCCGGCCGTGGCGCTCGAGCTCGCGACCAACTACGTCGACGTCGCCTTCGCGGCGCTGCTGGTCGCCGCGGCGCATTTCGGCGCGGGCGCGCGAGACCGGCGCGATCTCCCCCTCGCCGCCGTCGCGCTCGGCCTGTTTCTCGGCGCCAAGCCGAGCGCGCCGCTGCCGTTCGCGCTGATCGCCTTGGCGATGCTCGCGCGCCGGCGCCGCGTCGGTTCGCTCCCTTCGCTGGCCACGATCGCCGTCGCGGTCGCGATCGGCGGCGGGGCCTACGTCGCGAACCTGCGGGCGCACGGCAACCCGATCTGGCCGGTCGCGGTTCGCGTCGGGGGGCTGCGCTTGCCTGGCATCGCGTCGGCGCAGCACTTCTTCGACCTCGGCGTCCCCGAGCCGTGGCGCCACCGCGGCTGGATCGCCCGGCTGCTCGGCTCCTGGTTTCTGCCGCCCGACCGCTGGGTCTACGACATGCGCCTCGGCGGCTACGGCCCGCTGGTGGGCTTCGCGCTCGTCCCGCTCGCGGCGATCGTGGTGGCGCGAACGCGACGCGCCCCGCCCGGCGCGCTGATCCTCGCGGTCGCCGGCCTCGCGTCGCCGGCGGCCTTCTGGGCGCGCTACACGCTGGGGTTCCCCGCGGCCCTGCTCGCCATCGCGAGCCGCGGCCAGGGGCGGTCGAGGCGTGGCGGGGCGCGCGAGCTGGTGCTGGGCGCGTTCGCGGCGCTGGGGCTGTCGCTCGCGACGCCTGGCTTCACCGACGGCAAGGGGCTCTTGCGGCTCGCGCGTGCGCCGGAGACGCAGCGCGCGTCGCTCTTCGGCGGCCTCGATGGCCACGAGGCCGAGTGGACGCACGCGCGGGCGATCGTCGGCGACGGCGAAGCGTTCGCCTACGACGAGAGCTTCGGCCTGCCCGGCCAGCTGCAGCGCGGCG
>JAJXTK010000413.1 GCA_021783935.1 Myxococcales bacterium
CGCGGCCCGGTCGAGCCCGCCGATCGGATCGCCGGTGCGCGGCGCGCCCGGGTAGCCCGCGGCCGCGATCACCACCGCGACCGCGGCGTCGCGCGACACCGCCGGATCGCCGCTCGCGAGCTGCCCCAACGAGCCTCGCGCCGCCCCGTCCAGATACGGCACGAGGTCGGCGTCGAGGCGGGCGAGCAGGACGGCCGTCTCGGGGTCGCCGAAGCGCACGTTGAACTCGAGCGTCTGAATCGGACGATCGTCGCCGCCATCACCCAGCATCAAGCCTGCGAACAGGGCCCCTCGAAACGCGCGCCCCTCGGCGGCTAGGCCGCGCACCGCGGGCGCGATCACCTCGTCGACGATGCGCCGCCGAAGCGCGTCAGAGATCAGCTCGTCCGACGAGAAGGCCCCCATGCCGCCGGTGTTCGGGCCTCGATCACCGTCGTAGATGCGCTTGTGATCGCGCGCCGCCGCGAGCGGCACGAAGCGCTCGCCGTCGCAGATCGCGTGGAACGAGAGCTCGAGCCCGAAGACTCGCTCCTCGACGACGATCGTCCGCCCGGCTTCACCGTACGCCCCTGCCACGAGCATCTCGTCGATCGCCGCGCAGGTCTCCTCGACGCTCGAGGCGACGACCACCCCCTTGCCCGCCGCGAGCCCGTCGGCCTTCACGACCATCGGGTGCCCTCTGCCTCGCACGAACGCTTTGGCCGCCTCCGCCTGGGTGCGATCGAAGACCTCGAACTCGGAGGTCGGGATGCCGTGGCGCTTCATGAAGCGCTTCGAGAAGCCCTTCGATCCCTCGAGCTCCGCCGCCGCGCGCGAGGGGCCGAACGCGGCGACCCCCGCGGCCGCGAGCGCGTCGACCACGCCCGCCACCAGCGGCGCCTCGGGCCCGACGACCACCAGCTCGATCCGCTCTCGCCTGGCCACGTCGACGACCTCGGCGACGTCGTCGGCGCGGCCGGGCAGACAACGAGCGAGCGCGGCGATTCCCGCGTTGCCGGGGAGCGCGAGGACCTCGGGCGCGCGGGGCGATCGGGCGATCGCTGCGACGAGGGCGTGCTCGCGAGCGCCGCTGCCGAGGACGAGGATCCGCATGCGCGCCCGGTTAGCGCGTCGGCGCGGTGTCCGCCACGCGCATCGGGCGGCTGGCGGCTACATGCCGCCCAGGATCTTGAACGAGTCGGAGTCGCGCAGCAGCTGGAGGCGGTTCTCACGCACGGCGCGGTTCCAGTGATCGCCGGTGGGGGTCGGGATCAGGAACGACGCCGTGTACGTGTAGTCGACGTCGATGACCTTGGTCTCGGTCTCGGCGACGCGCCGGTAGCGGATTTCGTAGCGAATCGCCTTGGTCTGCTTGAACTTCGTCGTGAGGTAGGCGCGCAGGCCGTCGTAGTCGATGTCGTCGCTCGACTTGGCGTTGCCCCCCGTCTCGAAGTAGCGGGGCGAGGCCATGTTCACCAGCGCGTCGACGTCACGCTCCTCGACGGCGCGCCGGTATTTCTCGCAGAAATCGATGATCTTGCGGTTCTCGCTGGTGTCCTCGACGTCCGTGTTGGGGATCGTCGAGTGCGCGCACCCCCCGAGCGAGCCCGCGCCGGCGAGGGCGGGCGAGGTGGGGACCGGGGCGGCGCGGAGCGGGGTGGGGAGCGGCATCGACATCGGACGGAGCGACTGGCGAACGACCGCGAGCCGCTGGGCTATTCCAGGGCGCGGACCGTACGCGGCGAGGCGGGGGCGGGCAAGGGCGTTGCTGGGGATTTCGGCCGGAGGCGCCGCCGGTGATCGTCGGGCCGTGTGCGCGCGCCGCCCATGCGCGCGTCCCCCTGCCGTGATAACCCGTCGCCGTCCATGGCGAACGTCCGATCCCCCGTCCTCGATGCCCTCCGCTCGTCCGTGCTCGTCGTCGACGGCGCGATGGGGACCCAGATCTACGAACGCGGCGTCCTGCTCACGAACAACTACGAGGAGCTCAACCTCTCGCGGCCGGAATTCATCTCGAAGATCCACGAGGAGTACGTCGCGGCCGGCGCGCAGGTGCTCGAGACCAACACCTTCGGCGCCAACCCGACGCGGCTCGCGCGGCACGGCCTCGACGCCAAGCTCCGCGAGATCAACCTGGCGGGCGTCGCCATCGCCAAGCGAGCCGCGGCGCTCGCCACCGGGCACCCGCCCTTCGTCGGCGGCGCGATCGGCCCGACGGGCCCGATCTATCCGCTCGGCGACGACTGGAGCGAGGCCGAGCGCGCGCGCGTGCGCGACGGCTTCCGCGCGCAGGCCGAGGCGCTCGCCGAAGGGGGCGCCGACCTGCTCATCGTCGAGACGATGCGGCAGCCGGCCGAGCTGCGCCTGGCGGTCGAGGCGGCCAGGACCACGGGGCTGCCGATCGTCGCGGAGGCCTCCTTCGACGAGGGGGGCACCATGTCCGACGGCACCAGCGCCGACGAGATCGCGCGCCTGCTGGTCGAGTGGGGCGCGGATGTCATCGGCGCCAACTGCGGCGAGGGGCCCAAGCTGCTCTTCGAGATCGCCGAGCGCATGCTCGAGGCCCTCGATGGCAAGGACGTGCCGATCTCGATCGTGCCCAACGCGGGGCTGCCGCGCCGGATCGACGACCGCATGGTCTACATGGCGACGCCCGAGTACTTCCAGCTCTACGCGCGGCGCATGTTCAAGCTCGGCGTGCGCATGGTCGGCGGCTGCTGCGGCACGACCCCGGAGCACGTGAAGAAGATCGCGGCGGCCGCGCGCATGGTGGCCGGCAGCGACCGCGGCGCCGTCGAGGAGCCGACCGTCGAGATCCACTCGAGCGATCCCCCCCACCCGATCGCCCCCGGCGTGCGCGTCGTCCCGAGCCACGAGAAGTCGAGGCTCGCCCGGCAGATCGAGGCCCCCGAGGCGCGCTTCGCCGTGTCGGTGGAGGTGAACCCGCCCGCCGGGCTCTCGCTCGAGAAGTCGCTCGACGCCGCGAAGATGCTCATCGATGGCGGCGTCGACGTGATCAACGTCGCCGACGGGCCGCGCGCCTCGGCGCGCATGTCGAACCTCGTGATGGTGCACCGCATCCAGGAGCGGCTCGGGTGCGAGGCGATCCTCCACGTCTGCTGCCGCGACCGCAACTTCCTCGGCATGGTCGGGCACCTGCTCGCGGCCCACGAGCTCGGCATCCGCAACCTCTGCATCATCACCGGCGATCCGCCGAAGATGGGCGACTACCCCGACGCGACGGGCGTCTTCGATCTCGACTCGGTCGGGCTCCTGCGCCTCGTCCACCAGCTGAACCGCGGCTACGACCCGGGCGGCAAGCCGATGGGCGACGCGACGTCGTTCTACTGCGCGACCGGCGCCGAGCCCGCGGCCCTCAATCACCCGCGCGAGCTCGATCGCCTGGCGAAGAAGAAGCGCGCGGGGGCCGAGCTGGTGATGACGCAGCCCGTCTACGACGTGGCGGTCCTCGATCGTTTCCTCGCCGACGCGGCGCCGCTCGGCTTGCCGATCCTCGTCGGCATCCTGCCGCTCGCGAGCTACCGCAACGCCGAGTTCCTCCACAACGAGGTCCCCGGCATGCAGATCCCCGAGGAGGTCCGCGAGCGCATGCGCAAGGCCGGCAGCGGCGCGCCCGCGCGGCGCGAAGGGGTCGCCATCGCGCGCGAGATGCTCGCGGCGATCAAGGACCGCCCCGGCGTGCGCGGCGCGTACGTGATGCCGCCGCTCGGGCGCTACGAGGCGGCGCTCGAGGTGATCCAGGGGATCGTGCGCTGATTCCTGCGTGGAGCCGGCCGGCGCCGCATCTCATGCGGTCGACCGAGGTCACACCGGGCGCTCGATCTGCGACCTACAACCCCGACGCGACATCCGGCGCCCCCAGCGTGTCGCGTCGAATGCGCGTGACCCCGGAGCACAACGAGTGGGCGTCCGTCAGCCCGGCCTCGGCCGTGAGGAGCCACACCTCGTCGTCATCGACCCACAGCGGCGGGACGAATGGATCGCCAGGCTCCGCGGTCACCGTCCAACCCACGCCGTCCGAGAGGCGCGTGATGATGGCGGTGGTCGCCGTCGAGAGCGTGAGCGCGGCGCCGCGGTTCGCCACCATGTCGAGCCCGCCGCCGCCGAGCGGATCGGCGAGCAGAGCGACCTTCTTCGCGACGACGCCGTCAGCGCTCGTCGCGTACGGCGTTGCAGGACCCCTGCGTGAGCGATGGAGCCCCGCGACGGGACTTCCCATGGAGGCCACGGCTTCATCCCCGCTCGGGATGCGCACAGGGACCGGAGATCGCAGACACGACCCCGGGGGTCGAGGAGGCGAGGCTCGGTCTCCCCCGTGCGGCGCATTCACACGCGTGCGCGCATCGCCCACGCGAGCGCCGCCATGATCGCGGCGTCACGCGACCGAGGCGCGCCGCTCGTCGCGTCACCTACGACCTGCGCCGCGTCGTCGCGTTGGCGCCCTCCGGCACGTCGCTTGCGAACCGCGATCGGGGCGATGGGGTCGACCGAGCGGCAACGCGAGCACGCCGAGGCGCTTTGGCAGCAGATCCAGGGCGGCGAGTGGCCCGCGATCGACGGCTTCGTGCTGAACGGGCGACGCTTCCTCCGCGCGCGACGCGCGGCGTGGACGCCGAAATGGAGCGCGCTCTCCGCGCGCGAGCGGGAGGTCGTGGCGCACGCGGCGCAGGGGGGCTCGAACAAGACCATCGCCGCGCAGCTCGGCCTCGCGACGTCCACCGTCGGCGGGCACATCACGCGCGCGATGCGGAAGATCGGCGTCACCACCCGCACGGCGCTGCTCAGCGCCTGGTCGCAGGCGAGCGCGGGATGAAGCGCCCGACGACGGAGGCCGCCCCCTTCGCGCTGCGCCTTCGCGTCGGCGGCGAGGAGCTCGTGCTCTACGCGTTCGGGGCGCCGGCGAGCGGTCCGCTCACCGAGGCCGAGCTCGCGGTCGCCGCGGCCCTGGTGGTCGGCGCGACGGCGCAGGAGATCGCCGACGCGCGCAGCACGTCGCGGCACACGGTCGTCAAGCAGATCGCCTCCGTCTATCGCAAGCTCGACGTGCGCACGCAGGCGGCCCTGGTGAAGCTCTGTCGATTCGTGGCGTGACCGGCGCGAACACGAGCATCTGCGCCATGGTCGGCGCCCGCGGGCGAAGCACGTTCGACGCATGCTCGATCGCTTGCTCTACGCCCCCTTCCTCGCCCAGCTCGTCGTCATCCGCCGGTGCAACCTCGCCTGCGGCTACTGCAACGAATTCGACGATCGCTCGCCGCCCGTGGCCTACGAGACGCTCCTCGATCGCCTCGACGCGCTCGAGCGCCTCGGCACCTTCAGCGTCGAGCTGACCGGCGGCGAGCCGCTGCTGCACCCGCGGATCTTCGACCTCGTCGCGGCGGCGCGCGCGCGGCGCTTCCACCGCACGATGATGATCACGAACGGCTTCTTGTTGAACGAGGAGCGCGTGCGCCGCTTGAACGAGGCAGGCCTGCAGGCCATGCAGCTCAGCGTCGACGGCGTGAAGCCGAACGCGGTGACGACCAAGACGCTCGCCCCGCTGCGCCCGAAGCTCGAGGTGCTCGCGCGCGTCGCGCGCTTCCCGGTGACGCTCAGCGCGGTCATCGGCGCCGCGCCGATCGACGAGGTGCTCGAGGTCGTCGCGTTCGCCAAGCGCGTCGGCTTCCGCCCGCGCGTGCTGGTGCTGCACGGCGGCGACGGCCAGATGGCCGCGGGCGAAGAGACGCTCGCGGCGCTCGATCGCGTCGGGCGCGCCATAGGCCGACGCTTCTCGGAGTCGAACGACTACCGCGCCCGCCTCGCAAGCGAGGGGAGCGCCCCGTTCAAGTGCCGCGCGGGGAGCCGCTACGTGTACGTGGACGAGCACGGCGTGGTGCGCTGGTGCTCGCAGCAGCGCGGCGCGTTCGGCGTCCCCTTGGTGCGCTACGACTCGGATCGGA
>JAJXTK010000414.1 GCA_021783935.1 Myxococcales bacterium
TGTGTGCGAGCTCGTCGCCGACCTCGACGAGGCGGCGCTCGCCGACCTGATCTTCGAGCTCGGCGAGGAGCGCCGCTCGCGCAAGATCGCGCGCTCGATCAAGCGCGCCGAGGCCGACGGGCAGCTCGCGACCACCGGCGATCTGCGGCACGCGATCTACCGCGCGGTCGGCGGCGAAAAGGAGCACGGCATCGATCCGGCGACGCGCACCTTCCAGGCGCTGCGCATCGCCGTCAACGACGAGCTCGGCGAGCTCGAGCGCCTGCTCGCGTCGCTCGCGTCGCTGCTCGCCGGCGACGGCGTCGCGGCGATCATCTCGTTCCACTCGCTCGAAGACGGTCGCGTCAAGCGCGCCTTCGCCGACGCGTCGGTCTGGCAGCTCGCCGCGAAGAAGCCGATCGTCGCGACCGACGCCGAGACGGCCGACAACCCCCGCGCGCGCAGCGCCAAGCTCCGCGTCGCCCGCCGCAGGCGCGAGGGGGAGGCGCTCGATCCCGACGCCGACAAGCGCGCCAAGTACGAGGCCCGCAAGGCGCGTCGCTTCGGTCACGGGGGCGAGGCATGAGCGCGGCGATGCCCGGAAATCGGCCCGTCGCCGAGCTCATGCGCGCGCGTCGCAGCGGGCGCTTCGTCGCGCTGTGGACCCTCGCGGTCTTCGCCACGGCGGCGGCGTTCGTCCTCTACCTCGCCCTGCGCAGCCGCGCCGTGGAGCTCGGCTACAAGCTCGGTCGCGCGCGCGCGCGGCAGGCCCAGCTGCGCGAGACGCGGCGCGTGCTGCAGGTCGAGGCGGTCGCCTACCGCAACCCCGAGCGCATCGAGGCCGTCGCCAAGGGGGTGCTCCAGCTCGAGGAGGTGCCGCCGCAGCGCACCTTCGTGGTCGGCGCGCCGATCGAGCCGACGGAGCGCCCCGCGACCAAGCCGACCGCGGCGGTCAGCGCGTCGGCGAGCGCCGCGTCGCTGGCGCCGCCTCTGCCCATCGACGACACGACCCTCGGCGTCGGCGGGGGGCGGCCGTGAAGAACATCGATCCGCGCCGCGCCCGCTGGATCAAGTTCCGCATGGGCGTGCTCTGCGCCCTGCTCGGCACCGGGCTCTTCTCGGTCGTCGCCAGCGCGTTCAACATCCAGGTCAAGCACGGCGCCGAGTGGCGCATGATCGCCGAGCGGCAGCGTCAGAAGCGCCTGAAGGTGCTGCCGACGCGCGGCTCCATCCTCGATCGCAACGGCGAGGCGCTCGCGGTCACCATCGACGTCCCCTCCGTCGCCATCAACGTCGCCGAGCTCCTGCACAACGTCCCCGAGCGCCAGACGCCGGCGCTGATCGACGCCGCCGCCGCGAAGCTCGCGACGGCGCTCGGCATGCCGTTCCCGGAGCTGCAGGCGAAGCTCCGCACGCGCCGGCGCTTCGTCTGGCTCAAGCGTCGCCTCAGCCAAGAGGAGGTCACGGCGGTGCGCGCGCTCGTCGATCCGCGCCGCCCCGACGCGCTCAAGGGGCTCATGATCGAAGGGGAGGGGCACCGCTTCTACCCCGGGCGCGAGGCGCTCTGGGGGCTCGTCGGCTACGTGAGCGCCGACGGCAGCGGCGTCGACGGCGTCGAGCGCGCGTTCGACGAGGAGCTGCGCGGCAGGCCCGACGAGATCTCCGCGCTGCGAGATCGCAAGGGCACGGTGCTCTTCGGCGACGGGCTCGAGGACGAGCGCGCGCTCGCGGGCGACGACGTGCACATCACGATCGACCTCGGCCTTCAGTTCCAGGTGCAGGAGGATCTCGAGGCGGGGCTGCGCGCGTTCGAGGCGAAGTCCGGCAGCGCCGTCGTCATCGATCCGAGCACGGGCGAGATCCTCGCGATGGCGAGCGCGCCCGTCTACAACCCCAACGACTACGGCGACACGCCCGTCGAGGCGCGCCGAAACCACGCCATCGCCGATCGGATCGAGCCGGGCTCGACGATGAAGATCTTCACGATCGCCTCCGCGATCGCCGAGGGGAAGATCAAGCCGACCGAGGAGATCTTCTGCGAGAACGGCAGCTGGACGATCGGCGGGGTGACGATCCACGACACGCACCCCGAGGGCATGCTCGCCCCGGCGTCGATCATCGCGAAGTCCTCGAACATCTGCGCGGCCAAGATCGGGCTCAGCCTCGGCGAGCAGGGGCTCTACTCCGCCTACAAGCGCTTCGGCTTCGGCGAGACGACGGGGCTCGGCCTTCCGGGCGAGGCGGCGGGGGTGCTGCGCGCGCGAGGGCGCCCTTGGTACGAGGTCGAGGTCGCCTCCGCGAGCTTCGGGCAGGGCATCAGCGTCACGACGGTGCAGCTCGCGCTCGCCATGTCGGCCATCGCGAACGGCGGCAAGCTCTTCGAGCCGCGGCTGCTGCGCAGCGTAACCAGCGCGTCGGGCGAGCTCGTGCGCGAGGAGCTCCCCGCCGTGCGGCGCGAGGTCGTCGCGCCGTTCGCGGCGCGCATGGTCACCGAGATGATGACCGGCGTCGTCGAGGAGGGGGGCACCGGGCGCGAGGCGCACATCCCCGGCTATCGCGTGGCCGGAAAGACGGCGACCGCGCAGAAGGCCGACCCCTCGACGGGCAAGTACGACCCCGACAAGTTCGTCGCGTCGTTCGTCGGCTTCGTGCCGGCGCAGAGGCCGCGCTTCGTGATCGCGGTCGTCGTCGACGAGCCGTGGATCGCGCACCTCGGCGGCCAGGTCGCGGCGCCCATCTTCCGCCGCATCGCGATGCAGGCGCTCGCGCGCTTCGGCGTCGCGCCGTCCGGCGAGGTCGCCAAGACGCCGGTGACCTTCCCGCTCGAGGATCCGACGCCGCTGGTCTACGCGGAGGCGAGCGCGCTCGGCGACGGCGATCTCACCGGCCCCGGCGGCGCGGTGGCGGCGCCGATCGGCTCCGCCGCAGGCAACGGCGCCAATGCTGCCAATACTGCCATCAAAGCCGTGGGCAATACTGCCAATGGTGCCTCCGACGCCCGGGTCCCCTCCGCGTCGGCTGCGCCCGGCGCGCAACGCGTGATCGTGCCCGACCTCGCGGGCCTCGGCGCGCGCGACGCGGCGCACGGGCTCGTCTCGATCGGGCTCGTCCCCGTCTTCGACGGCACCGGGGCCGTCAGCCGGCAGGAGCCCTCCGCGGGCACGTTGCTGCTCCAGGGGTCGACCGTGCGCGTCCGCCTCTCACCGGGCTCGTGAGGATCACCGATGGACCCCGTCTCGCTCGGAACCCTCGCGCTGGAGCTCGGCGGCGATCGCGCGTCCGTCTCGCTCGCCGGCGACGCGTCGACGCTCGTGCGCGAAGTGCACCAGGACTCGCGCCTCGTGGCGCCGGGCACGCTGTTCGTCTCACGCCTCGGCGGCGGTGACGTCGCGGCGGCCGGGCAGCGACGCGACGCGCACCTCGCCGAGGCGCTCGAGCGCGGCGCGACGGCCGTGCTCCGCGCGCGCGAGGCCTCGTCGGCGCCGCTCGCGGTGCCGACGATCGAGCTGCCGTCGGCCCACCTGCGCGAGGCGATCGGCGTGGTCGCCTCGGCCGTGCACGGGCACCCGTCGTTCGCGCTCGAGGTGCTCGGGGTCACCGGCACCAACGGCAAGACCACGACCACCTGGCTGCTCGGAGGGGCGCTCGACTGGCTCGCTCGCGCGAGCGAGGTCCGGCGCGACGAGGCGGGCGCCCCGCGCGCCGACTGCGCGGTCATCGGCACCGTCGAGGCGCGCCTCGGCGCCGAGCGCCGCGCGACGGCGCACACCACGCCGGAGGGGGACGAGCTCGCGCGCCTGCTCGCGTGGGCGCGCGATCGCGGCGCCAAGCACGCGGCGCTCGAGGTCTCCTCGCACGCCCTCGAGCAGGGGCGCCTGTCGGGAACGCGCGTGCGCGTCTCGGCGTTCACCAACCTGACGCAGGACCACCTCGACTACCACGGCACGATGCAGGCGTATTTCGAGGCGAAGGCGCGCCTCTTCGAGGAGCTCACCCCCGGCGCCTCGGTCGTGTGCGTCGACGACGACTGGGGGGGCATGCTCGCCGCGCGCGTGCGCGGCCCGCTCTTGCGCGTGAGCGCGCGCCCCGACGCCGACGCCGAGATCTCGCCGGTGGTCGCGGTGTGCGACGCGCGCGGCATCCACGCCACGATCGCGACGCCCAAGGGGAACGTGGTGCTCGAGAGCCGCCTGCTCGGGGCGCACAACCTTCAGAACCTGCTCGTCGCGCTCGGCGTCCTGGTCTCGCTCGACGTCGATCCGCAACTCGCCGCCGCGGCGCTCGGCAGGGCGGTGACCGCGCCGGGGCGCCTCCAGCTCGCCTCCTCGGCCGACGACGACGTGCTCGTCCTGGTCGACTACGCGCACACGCCCGACGCGCTCGAGCGCGTGCTCGCCACGCTGCGCGGCGTGAGCTCCGCGGGGCGCCTGCTGTGCGTCTTCGGCTGCGGCGGCGATCGCGACGTCACCAAGCGCGGGCCGATGGGGCGCGCGGTCGTCGAGGGCGCCGACGTCGGGATCGTCACGAGCGACAACCCGCGCACCGAGGAGCCCCGCGCGATCGTCGACGCGATCCTCGCGGGCATCCCCGACGCCCGGCGGCTGTCGGTCGAGGAGCTCTCGGACGCCGACGACGGCGTCTTCGTCGAGGTCGACCGCGAGCGGGCGATCGCGAGCGCGATCGCGACCGCCCGGCCCGGCGACGTCGTGCTCATCGCCGGCAAGGGGCACGAGGACTACCAGATCGTCGGGGCCGAGAAGCGGCACTTCGACGACCTCGAGCAGGCGAAGCGGGCGCTCGCCGCGCGCCGCGTCCTCGCGGCGAAGGTCCCGGACGCGAGCGGGGAGGAGCGCTGATGGCGACCCCGATCCCGACGAACCGGGCGCGCTTCTCGCTCGCCGAGGTTGCGATGGCGACGGGCGGCGTGCTCGTGCGCGGCGCGCCGGAGCTCGAGCTCGTCGGCGTGTCGACCGACACGCGCGCGAGCGCCCCGCAGAACCTCTTCGTCGCGCTGAGCGGCGAGAGCTTCGACGCGCACGATTTCCTTCCGCGGGCGATCGCGGCCGGCGCGACGGCGCTGCTCGTCTCGCGGCGCGAGTCGGTCGCCGCGACGCCGGCGGAGGTCGCGGTGGTGCTCGTCGACGACGTGCTCGCGGCCCTCGGCGCCCTCGGGCGCTTGCACCGCCGCCGCTGGGCGCAGGGACGTCGCACCGCGCTCGTCGGCGTCACCGGCTCGGTCGGCAAGACCACGACCAAGACGCTTTGTCGGGCGGCGCTCGCCGCGCGCTTCGGCGACGACGGGGTGCTCGCGACCGAAGGGAACCTCAACAACCGCGTCGGCGTGCCGATGACCCTGCTCGGCCTCGAGCCCGGGCACGCGGTCGCCGTCATCGAGATGGGCACCAGCGTGCGCGGCGAGATCGCGACCCTCGCGGACATCGCCGAGCCGGACGTCGGCCTGCTCACGGCGGTCGGCACCGCGCACGCAGAGGGGCTCGCGACGCTCCCCCAGATGAGCCCGCGCGAGGCGGTCGCGCGCGAGAAGATGGCGCTGCTCGCCGCGGCGCCGCACGCCGCCATCGCGTGCGCCGACGACGCGTGGGCGAGCGCGGCGCTCGTCGGCTCGAGGGCGACGCGGAGCGCGACGTTCGGCGTCGCCGAGCGCGCGACCTACCGCGTGCTCTCGCGCGCCGCGGGCGGAGACGGGCGCGCCTCGATCGCCCTCGAACGCCCTCGCCTCGGCGCGCCGAGCCGCGAGCGCCTCGAGCGCGAGCTCGCGCTGCTCGGCAGGCACGCGGCGGTCGACGCGGCCGGCGCGATCGCGGCCGCCGCCGCGGCCTCGGCCCTGGTCACCGGCGCGCCGATCGCGGGCGAGCAGCTCGTGGCCGGGCTCGCCAAGGTCGCGCCGCCGGCCGGGCGTCTCGCGCCTCGCACGCGAGGCGACGGCGCGCTCGTCCT
>JAJXTK010000415.1 GCA_021783935.1 Myxococcales bacterium
TAGGTCGGGGGGGGCGGCGCCGGCACGGGCTGGAAGGTCGGCTGCGGCGCGGGCTGCGGCGCGGGCTGCGGCGCGGGCTGGGCCTGGCCGCCGATGACGATCTGCCCACCGGCGCCGACCTGGAGGCTCCCGATCTGCGCCCACGCGAACGCCTTCACCTCGCCGTTCGCGAGCCGGATCTCCACGACGTCGCCCTGGTGCACGGCGATGATCTCGCCCGAGATCACCGAGCCGTCGGTGAGGACCAACGTGCCGTTCTCGCCGGCGCTCGCGAGGGACGAGGCGAGCACGACGGCGGCGAAGAGGCCAGCTGCGCCGAGCCGACGGGACATCGAAGAGCGCGCGCGAAGCGATGAGTTCATGGACGGTCTCCCGAGGTGGATCGGCGCGAGGGGGCCGGGCCGAGGTGGGTGCGGGCGTGAGACTGCCGCCGCCCGGGGCGTAGCAGCAACTCGCGTGCGATGTCGCGTCTGACGCGCGCGGGGTGAATTATACGCATGCGGGGCGGATGCCCGCCTCGCTGGTGAACTCGCGTTCACTCGAGAGCCGATCGGCGTTGCGACGCGGATTCGCCCGCGTCGGATCGCCGCGTCCGGCGTCAAGGCGGCGTCACGGGGGCACGCCGAGGGTCAGGTAGCCGTTCCAGAGCGCGTGCGTGAGCGCGGTGGCGACCACGGCCACCGCGGTGCCCCCGGCGATCTCGAACGCCGCGGCGAAGGCGAAGCCGAGCGCGATCGTCTGGTAGAAGCCGTGCTCGTAGACCGACATGTGCGCGACGCCGAAGACCACACCGGTGAGCGCCAACGCCGTCGGCGCGCCGAAGGCCCGTCGCGCGATGCGCTGGAGCGTGCCGCGATAGAGCAGCTCCTCCGACAGCGGCACCGCGAGCACGGTCACGAGGAGCGCCATCGCGTTGCTCGCCGCGTCCTGCCTCGCCGCCGTGGTCTCGCGCTCGCTGGCGGCGCGGATCGCCTGCACCGCGGCCGCCTTCTGCGGCGCGAAGCACGTCGTCACGTCGACGACGAGGTGCATCGCCGACTGCGCCGCGAGATCCGCTGCGGCCGCGAGCCCGAAGCCGGCGAGCGCGGCGCCGACCAGCGCCACCGGATCGAGCGGCACCCGCGCCGTCTCGCGACGCGCGGCGAGCAGGCCGAAGAACGAGCCGGCGCAGATGGCGACGAAGACGAAGAAGCGCAGGACGAACGGCGCGCGGACCCTCGAGAGCAGGTTGTCCGTGAGGGGCAGCGCCAAGCCGAGGGCCGCGGCGCCGAACGTCGCGGCGACGTCGAGCCTGCGTGCCCTGAAACTGGCGCGCGAGGGGGCTCCCACGCTGCGCGAAGCCGGAAGGCCGAGGCGCTCGCGGAGCCTGGCGGCGAGCGAGCTCTCGGAGGGCGCGCCGACCCACGCCACGATGGCCCCGATCACGCCGAGCAGCGTCACGACGAGCTCCGCGATCGCGCGCCCCTTGACGCCGAAGCAATGATCCGGCCGCCCCGCGCGCTCGAGCCACCAGAAAGCGCCGGCAGCGCCGGCGACGACCGACAGCCCGCGCAGGCGACGCAGCCCGGCGCCGAGGGCGATCGCCGCGACCAGGGCGAAGACGAGCTCGCCGCCGAGGTAGTAGGGCCGCATCGCGACGGCCCTCTCGAGCGCCGCGACCTTCTGGAGCACCGCCTGGCTCGCGCTCGGATCGGCGCGGATCTTGGCGAGCTCGGCGAGCCCTTGGCGCAGCTCGACCCACTGCACGATCGTCGCGAGCGCGAACGAGAAGGGGGCCGCGAGCCCGAGGCCGCGGAGCCTTCGCCAGCGCGAGAGGCGAGGATCGGGCGAGAGCGCGAGCAGCGCGTCGCGCGTCGGGCCGTGGTGATCGATCGCGTCGCCGAGGCGCACGCGCGGCCCGTGCTCGCGCGTCGAGACGAGCGCCCCCTCGTCGATCCGAAGCTCGCCGAGGTCGGCGACGCGCACGGGCTCCGGGCCGATGGCGTCGGCCTCCGAGGCGGTCGGCACGGCGTAGAGCTCGCCCGGCATGACGCGCCTGAATGAAGCACATCGACGCGACCGCGGGCGAGCCGATGGCTCGGACGCGGTGCGGCGCGCACGATGGCCGACACCGGAGCGCCGATAGGCGGGCGCCGATCGCCTGGGGTACACTTCGGGCCGCGTCGCCGCTCGACGCGACTACCTGCGATCCCCCCCGCCGCTTCGAGGTCGTTCGATGCAGACGCTTGCGCGCCTTCTACATTCCTTCGCGTCATTCAGCTTGGTCGCCGCCGTCGCCGGCTGCAGCAGCTCCAGTCCCGGGTCGAACGCAGGGGGGGACGCGGGCGCCACGGGCCAGAGCCTCTCGGAGTGGTTCTGCCCGAACGCGACGGTCCAGAGCTGCGGCATGCAGCTCTCGGTGTGCGGCGTCTGCGTCCCCGCGCCGCCGTCGCAGAACATCCAGCGCACGAGCGGCTGGCGCGAATACAGCGGCACCGGCGATCCGGATCTCTCCTGCTTCGATCAGGGCTCGCCCGCGCTCGCGCCGCTCGACACGGCCAACTCGAAGCTGGTCAACATGCGCGGCTGGGTCCGCATCTTCGCGAACGGCCCCGACTCGAACAACGTGAAGATCGAGGTCTTCAAGGAGGGGGTCAACGGCGCCCTCGGCGACAAGGTCGGCGAGGCGAACGCCGACGGCGCGCTCACGACCTTCTCGGACGGCGCCGCCGCCGGCACCAAGACCGAGCAGATCACGGGGCAGGCGGGGGGCACGATCACGCGCACGCTCTACCCGTACGAAGTCAAGTCATCGGTCCCGACCGAGACGCCGCTGATCGTCCGCACGACGGCGACGGGCAGCGCGGGCTGGATGCCCCTCTACGACTACAACATCGTCGCGCGAAACAGCGCGCTGGTCGCCCCGACCAACGGCGCGACGCAGTCGGCCTTCGACTACGACGTGCAGGCGCTCGGCAACGACGACTACGGCTCGATCTTGAGGGCCGCCTACAGCCGGCCGCCGGTCGGCGGACAGTCCGCGATCGCCGGCGAGGTCCACGACTGCGGCGACGTGCGCATCAAGTGGGCCACGGTCGGCATGTGGCCGAGGGATCCGCTCGGGCTCTTCTACCTGAGCGACGTCGAGGACAACCCGCTGCCGTCGGCCGGCCTCACGTCGACCGCGGGCATGGGGCTGTACGCCGCCGGGGGCATCAACCCCGGGCCCTACACCGTGGCCGCGCTCGGCACCTGGCAGGGCAAGACCGTCTCGCTCGGCACTTACACGGTTCAGACCTTCCCCGACTCGGTGACCGCGATCTCGTTCCGCGGCCTGCGCCCGTGGCAGGTCCCGACGAAGTAGCCCTCGAGGTCCGCGAGGACGCGCTCCTTCGCGGGCGCGTTCCGCTGCGGCAGCCGGCGCGTGGCTATCGGGTGAACGTCGACGCGCTCTGGCTCGCGGCGTTCGCGCGCGCCTCGCGCCCCGCGGCGCGCGCGCTCGATCTGGGGGCCGGCGTCGGCGCGGTCGGCCTGGTGCTCGCGGTCTCGCAGGCGGCCGAGCGCGCGACGCTCCTCGAGATCGACGCGGCGCTCTCGACGCTCGCCGGCGAGAACGCGCGCGGCTGCGGCGTCGCGGATCGTGTCGAGGTGTGCGAGGCCGATCTGCTGCGAGGGCTCCCGCGCGAGCTGTGGCACGCGTTCGATCTCGTGGTCGCGAACCCGCCCTACGGCCTCGAGCACGCGACGCGTCCGATCGCGGACGCTCGCAAGGCGCGCGCGCGCGTCGGCGCCTCGGGCACCCTCGAGGCGTTCGTGCGGGCCTCGCGCGCCGCGCTCGGCGCGGCAGGGCGCGCGTGCTTCGTCTATCCGGCGGGGGAGCTCGCGCGGCTGCTCGTCGGGCTCCGCGAGGTCGGCCTCGAGCCGAAGCGGCTGCGCATGGTGCACCCGCTGGTCGACCGCCCCGCGGCCGTCGTGCTGGTGGAGGCCAAGCCCGCGCGGCGCGGCGGACTTCGCGTGGCGGCGCCGCTGGTCGCGATGCGCGCGCCCGGCGAGTGGACCGACGAGGCGCGCGCGATCTTGGAGGGGGGCTTCTTCGGCCTCGGGTGACGCGGCGCGCTCACATCGCGCAGGCCGAAGGGAGCACGACCCTCGAGGCGTTCTTCACGCCCGCGAGCGCGGTGTTGAGGTCGCCGTTCCACTGCGTGACCGCCGCGTCGCAGGCCTTGACGGCCTTGTCGAACTCCGCCGGGTCGATCTGCGGAGGCGTGGCGGGCAGACCCGGCAGCGCGGTGCTCGCCGCCGTCTTCGCCGCCGAGGCCGCGCGCGCCGCGTTGCGCAGCGCCGTGCAGCAGGCCATCAGCTGCGTCTTCTTGGCGTCGGAGGCGCCGCTCGCCGAGGCCGTCGCCGCGGGCGTCGTGGGCTTCAAGACGACCGCGCCGCCGGTCGGCGTGGTCGCGGTCGTGGGGGTCGGCGCGGCGTCGGCCGAGTCGTCCCCGGTCTTGTTGTCGTCGTCGTCGGCCGTCTTCTCCTTCTTCTTCTTCTTCGGCTTGGCCGTGTCGTCGTCGTCGGCCGCCGCAGGGGTCGGATCCGGCGCGGAGGTCTTCGAGCAGCCGATGCCGAGGACGGGAGAGGCGAGCGCGAGGGTGATGAGAGCCTGGGCGAGTCGTCGCATGGTCACAGGGTAGCCCTCCATGGGTCGTTGCTCGAATTCGTGAATCAGCTTCGAAGCGCGCCGACGAGCCGTTCGAGATCGGCCTCGTCGTTCCAGAAGCCGACCGAAGCGCGAAGCCACTCGAAGCCCGGGATCGATCGCACGAGCACGCCGCGCTCCTCGAGCCGCCGCGCGACCGCCGCCGCGGCCTCGCCCTCGACCGTGAATGACACGAGCTGCGAGGGGCGCTCGACCTCCACGAGCCTCACGCTCGGCAGCGCTCTCAGCCGCGCGCGCAGGCGGTCGGCGAGCGACGCCGCGTGCGCCCGGCCGCCCGACTCCATCTGGCGCGCGTGCCACCCGAGCGAGGCGACGGCGCCCGCGAGCGAGGTCATGCCGATCGTCGTGGTGTCGAGCCGCCGCGCGTTGGGCCACTCGTGCACGCCTGCCGGGCCGCGCGCCTTCGAGAGGTACCAAGGCCAAGGCGTGCCGAGGCGCGCGAGCGCCGAGGGGCGCACCCAGAGCGCGCCGGTGCCCGACGGGCCACCGAGCCACTTCTGGCCGCTCACCGTGTAGAAGTCCGCGCCGAGCGCCCCAGGATCGACCTCGATCGCGCCGACCGACTGCGCGCCGTCGACGAGCACGAGCGCGCCCTCTCGGTGGGCGGCCGCCGCGAGCTCGGCGATCGGCAGCACGTCCCCCTGCGTCCAGAGCACGTGCGAGGCGGCGACCAGCCGCGTGCGCGGCCCGATCGCCGCGACGAGCGGCGCGAGCTTCGGCTCGATCGCCTTGACGACGACGCCGCGAACGCGCGCGAGCTCCTCGAGCGGCGCGGTGAGGCCGGGGTGCTCGTGCGTCGTGGTGACGATCTCGTCGCCGGCTTGCAGCGGCAGCCCCCAGACGACCGCGTCGCAGCCGTCGGTCGTGCAGTGCATCAGGGCGACCTCGTCGACCGAGGCGTGCAGCACGCGCGCGAAGCCGGCGCGCGCCTCGTCCATCAGCGACAACCACCTCTCGAGCCCCGCGTGGCCGATGCGCCCGCGCTCGAAGGACGCCTCGACGTGGGCGTGCATCGCCTCCGCCGCGACGCGCGGCAGCGGGCCGAAGGTCCCGGCGTTGAGGTAGGCCGCCGCGCGCGCGGCCGGCAGCTCGCGACGTGCGCCGTCGAGGTCGAAGGGCATGGGGCGGCATCCTAGCAGGCCGTTGAGTTTCTCCGGAGCTGCCCGATCCTCTCCCGCGTCAACCCGAAACTCGCCGCGCGATCGACACGGCCTGCTGTCTGTCACAGTTCCCGCAGGCCGTTTC
>JAJXTK010000416.1 GCA_021783935.1 Myxococcales bacterium
GCCTGCGCGCGTTCGCGCCACGCGATCTCCCTTCCCCCGCACCGCGGGGGAAGGGCGGGGATGGGGGCTGTAACAGCGACGATCGCGCTCAGGGCGGGATCCCGACCCGAGTCGCCTCGGGGTGTCCGGTAGTACCCCCCGAGCAGACGACAGCCGCAGCGCTGCGAAGCCTGCCTTCGCAGATAGGTGGAGGCGGCGGGAGTCGCCTCGGGGTGTCCGGTAGTACCCCCCGAGCAGACGACAGCCGCAGCGCTGCGAAGCCTGCCTTCGCAGATAGGTGGAGGCGGCGGGAGTCGAACCCGCGTCCGAAAGCGCTCGTTCTAGGCTTCTACGTGCGTAGTCGATGATTTGATTTCGCAAGACGGGCGGCCATCGACGGCCTTCCGTTCCCGCTACTCCGCGCTAGGTCTCGCCTCGGCCCCACACGGTGAGGGCTCCGGCCAGCCGAATCATTACGCACCAAGCAGAGCTTCGGCCGGCTCTACAGGGCGCGTGCGCTGTTGGTTCTTAGGCCGCGAGCGCGTACGCGACATCATTGTCGTTCGCGTTTTTTGTCCCCACGGGTTTTTACGGAGGGCGTGGAGTTCCTCCTGCACGCTGCTTTCGACTTCACGCCCCCGTCGAAACCGGGACGCCCCCAAGAGCGGCGGAACCCCGTCGCATCGGATGGTCACACTCTAACCCAGACCGCTCGAGCCACAAGGACCAGAAGTCGCCGAGCTCGGCTCGTCAGCGGGTCGGCTCGTAGCCGAGGTTCGGCGCCAGCCAGCGCTCGGCCTCGGCGAGCGAGACGCCCAAGCGCGCGGCGTACGCCTCGACCTGATCTCTTCCGACGCGCCCCACCGCGAAGTAGCGGGCCTGCGGGTGGCCGAAGTAGAGGCCGCTGACCGACGCCGGCGGGGTCATCGCGCACGACTCGGTGAGGTCGAGCCCCTGCCTGCGCGCACCGAGCAGTTCGAAGAGCCGGCGCTTCTCGCTGTGATCTGGGCACGCTGGGTAGCCGAACGCAGGACGGATCCCGCGGTACTTCTCGCCGATCAGCTCGTCGTTCGAGAGGCGCTCGTCCTTGCCGTAGCCCCAGGCGCGACGAGCCTCGCGGTGCGTGTGCTCGGCGAACGCCTCGGCCAGTCGGTCCGCGAGCGCCTTCACGAGCAGCGCCGAGTAGTCGTCGTGCGCGGCCTTGTACTCGGCGACGAGCGCGTCGGTGCCGAGGCCGGCCGTCACCGCGAAGGCGCCCACGTAGTCGCAGAGCCCGCTCTCCTTGGGTGCGACGAAGTCGGCGAGCGAGGCGAAGGGGCGGTCCTTCTCGCGCTCGTCCTTCACCTGCTGCTGACGCAGCATCGGGAAGCGCATGAGCTCGCTCGCCATCGTCGCGTCGCGGTAGAGCACCACGTCGTCGCCGTCGGCCTGCGCCGGCCAGAAGCCGTAGACGCCGCGCGCGGTCAGCAGCCTCTCGCGCACGATGCGATCGAGGATCTTCTTGCCCGCACCGAACAGATCGCGCGCGGCCTCGCCGTACTGGGGGTGCTCGAGGATCTGCGGGAAGCGCCCGGGCAGCTCCCACGCCGTGAAGAAGAACGTCCAGTCGATGAGGGGGACGAGCTCGGCGAGCGCCACCTCGATCTCGCGCGCGCCGGTGAAGCTCGGCGTCGCGATCGTGGCCGAGGAGTGCTCGACGCGCGCGCGCCCCTCGACCGCCTTGGCGAACGGGACGAGCGGCCGCTGCTGCTTCTCGGCGAAGAGCCTGCGGAGCGTCTGCTGGTCCTCGCGGTTCTTGGCATCGAGCTCCTTGCGCTTCTTCGGATCGAGCAGCGCCGAGACGACCGACACGGCGCGCGAGGCGTCGAGCACGTGCACGGTCTCGCGCGGGTACTCGGGGGCGATCTTCACGGCAGTGTGCTGCTTGCTCGTGGTCGCGCCGCCGATCATGAGCGGGACCTCGAAGCCGCGGCGGGCCATCTCCTTGGCGACGTGGACCATCTCGTCGAGCGACGGCGTGATGAGGCCCGACAGACCGATCACGTCGGCGCGCTGCTCGATCGCCGCGTTCAGGATCGTCTCGGCGGGCACCATGACGCCGAGGTCGATGACCTCGTAGCTGTTGCAGCCGAGCACGACGCCGACGATGTTCTTGCCGATGTCGTGCACGTCCCCCTTCACGGTGGCGAGCAGCACGCGGCCGTTGGAGCGCGCGCCCCCCTTGGCCTTCTCGGCGTCCATGTACGGCTCGAGGTAGGCGACGGCGCGCTTCATGGCGCGCGCGCTCTTGACCACCTGCGGCAGGAACATCTTCCCCGCGCCGAACAGATCGCCGACGACCTTCATGCCGTCCATCAGCGGCCCCTCGATCACCTTGAGCGGCTGATCGACCTTCTGGCGCGCCTCCTCGGTGTCGGCCTCGATGAAGTCGACCACGCCGGCGACGAGCGCGTGCTCGAGCCGCTTCTCGACGGGCAGCTTGCGCCACTCGAGGTCGAGCTCCTTCTTCTTGCCCTTGCCCTTCACTTGCTCGGCGAACTGGACGAGGCGCTCCGTCGCGTCGGGCCGCCGATCGAAGATCACGTCCTCGACGTGCTCGAGCAGCTCCTTCGGGATCTCCTGGTAGATCGCGAGCTGGCCGGCGTTGACGATGCCCATGTCGAGGCCGGCCTTCGTCGCGTGGTAGAGGAAGGCCGCGTGCATCGCCTCGCGGACGACGTTGTTGCCGCGGAAGCTGAACGAGAGGTTCGAGATGCCGCCGGAGATCTTCACGCCGGCGCAGCGCTCCTTGATTTGGCGCGCCGACTCGATGAAGGACTTGGCGTAGGCGGCGTGCTCCTCGATGCCGGTGCCGATCGCGAGCACGTTCGGGTCGACGACGATGTCCTCCGGCGCGAAGCCGACCTTCTCGGTGAGCAGCCGGTAGGCGCGCTCGGCGATCGCGACGCGCCTCGCCGTCGTGTCGGCCTGCCCTTGCTCGTCGAACGCCATGACGACGACGCCGGCGCCGTACTGCTGGATCTTCTGCGCCTTCGCGAGGAAGTCGGCCTCCCCCTCCTTGAGCGAGATCGAGTTCACGACCCCTTTGCCCTGGACGCACTTGAGGCCGGCCTCGAGCACCTCCCACTTGGAGGAGTCGATCATGATCGGCACGCGCGCGATCTCGGGCTCGGTGGCGACGAGGTTGAGGAACTTCGTCATCGCCGCGACGCCGTCGATCATCCCCTCGTCCATGTTCACGTCGACGAGGTTCGCGCCGTTGCGCACCTGATCGAGGGCGACGGAGAGGGCGGTCTGGTAGTCGCTCTTGCGAACGAGCTCGGCGAACTTCGCGCTGCCGGTGATGTTGGTGCGCTCGCCGATCATCTGGAAATTCGAGTCGGGCCGAATCACCAGCGTCTCGAGGCCGCTGAAGGTCGTGTACTTGGGGCGCCCGTGATCGAGCTTGCGCGGCGGCTGCCCCTCGACCGAATCGGCGATGGCCTTGATGTGATCCGGCGTGGTGCCGCAGCAGCCGCCGACGAGGTTCACGAGCCCCGCGTCGGCGAACTCGCGCAGGTAGCCCGCGGTGTCGGTGGGCTGCTCGTCGAAGCCGCCCATCGCGTTCGGCAAGCCGGCGTTCGGGTAGCAGGACACGTACGTCTCGGGGGCCCACTTCGCGAGCTCCTCGACGTGCGGGCGCATCTCGCGGGCGCCGAGCGCGCAGTTGACGCCGACCATGAGCGGCTTGGCGTGCGCGACGCTCGTCCAGAAGGCGTCGATGGTCTGCCCGGAGAGCGTGCGGCCGCTGCGGTCGGTGATCGTCACCGAGATGATCAAGGGCACGCGCCGGCCGTACTCGGCGAAGGTGCGCTCGATGGCGACGATGCCCGCCTTGGCGTTGAGCGTGTCGAAGATCGTCTCGACCAGGAGCAGGTCGGCGCCGCCGTCGAGCAGGCCGCGCACCTGCTCGGCGTAGGCGTCTCGGACCTGATCGAAGCTGACCGCGCGGAAGCTCGGATCCTCGACGCTCGGCGAGATCGACAGCGTGCGGTTGAGCGGCCCCATCGAGCCCGCGACGAAGCGCGGCTTGTCGGGGGCCTTGGCGGTGTAGTCGGCGGCGATCTTCTTGGCGAGCCGCGCCCCCTCGACGTTCATGTCGTAGGCGGCCGCCGCGAGGTCGTACTCCGCCTGCACGAGCGAGGTCGCGCCGAAGGTGTTGGTCTCGATGACGTCGGCGCCGGCCTCGAGGTACTCGGCGTGGATGCCGGCGATGACGTCCGGGCGCGTGAGGCACAGCACGTCGGAGTTCCCCTTGATCTCCCGGTCGTGCTTCGCGAAGCGCGCGCCGCGGTAGTCGGCCTCCGCGAGCTTGTGCCGCTGGATCATCGTCCCCATGGCGCCGTCGAGGACGAGGATGCGGCGCTGGAGGAGGCTCTGGAGGAGAGGCTGCACGGACATGGCGGGGAGGTTCTAGCTGTGATGCGTCAACCTGACGAATGGCTCCGGTCCGGGCGACGACCCCGGTCGAGAACCAGCGCCTCGATGGGAGCGCCCGTGCCGGGGCTTCGTCGCTCGTGCGTCAGCCGCGGAGCGTCCGCAGGGCGCTCGACCCGCGAGCGCCCGGGGCTCGGCCGCGGGTTCGGGCGGACGGCGAGCTGGTCGAGCGATGGGGGCGGGCAAGAGACCAACGCCCAGCGTCCGGCGCGCGGGCCGCGCTCACCAGCCCTTCTCTTTGACGTACTGGCCCGTGAAGCGCGCGGCCTCCTCGTAGCTCCTGCGCGTGTCGTCGAAGACGCGCCCCTCGATGATGCCGCCGACGAGCATGATCTTCACTTCGACCTCGAGGCGCGCGCAGCGGTCGACCGCGTTCGGCCCGCGCGGCTCGCACCAGATTTCGCCCGAGATGCGCGTCTTGTCGGGCTTCGACGCGGGGGTGATCACGAAGGCGTAGCGCTTGGCCTTCTTGTCGAACGTCCCCTCTTCGACCCACGAGAGATCGCCGATCACCTTGGCGACGGGGCCCGGCAGGTTTGCGGGCGGCGGGTTCAGGCGCATGCGACGGCGGATGTGATCGCCCTCGTCGTGCTGCTCGAGGAGCGTGCACTCGCGGAAGTGCAGCCGCTCCAGGTACAGACGCGTGTTGTACTCCTCGTCGAAGACGCACCGCCAGTACGCGTCGGCGTCGCAAGCCATCGGGTGGCGCATCGTCTGCTCGGGCATCGGGCTCCTCCTCCGCGCGTCGCGCGGCGCACCCTACCACCTCCCGCCGGAGCCCTCGGGGCGTGCTCGCGAGCGCGGCGCGGTGGAGCGCGGCGAGCGCAGTCCTGTGCTCCGAAGGCCGCAGGAAGTCCGCCCCGACCGCGAACGCCAGGTCACACCGAGGCCGTCGGACCGTCCACGCCCGCTGGTGTGGTCGCGGCGAGGAGCGTCAGAACGGCCTAGAATTGCGCACGAAGTCGCGCCGGTCGCGCAGGGGCTCGCTGCGCGCTGGACGTAGATCGCGTTCGGCATCACGATTGCTCCAGGCCTCTGCAGCTGGCGCGTCGAGCCCAACCGCTCGACCGCGCCGCTCCCCACCGGAGCCCCCTCATGATCCGCCGCAGCTCCCCTCTGTCCCGAGCCCTCCTCGCCGCGCCCGTCGCCCTCGTGACCCTCGTCGCGGCGACCACGACCGCCCACGCCCAGGACAACTGCCCGCCGGGCTCCTGGTTCTGCTCGGACGTCGAGATCAAGATCGGCCCCGGCGAGGCGCCCCCTGCGCCCGCGCCGGCTCCTGCGCCCGCGCCCGCTCCCGCGCCCGCGCCGCCGCCCGTGGTGGTCTACACGCCTCCGCCGCCCGCCTACGCGCCGCCTCCGCCGCCTCCGCCGCCTCCGCCGGCGCCGCATCGTTGGCACAGCGAGGTCGGCGTGTCGGTCCGCCTAGAGGGGGCGAGCTTCAAGGCGAACGACGCCTACGGCGGCACCACCGGCAT
>JAJXTK010000417.1 GCA_021783935.1 Myxococcales bacterium
GCACCGCGCAGCTCATGAAGGAGGCGGGCTACTCGGGCGACGTGCGCAAGCTCGGCGGCATCGACCTGCCGACGATCCAGAAGTACTTGAACCTCTGGTTCTCGCTCTCGCTCGACCTGTTCGGCGGCGAGATCTCCTCGAACGCCGCGTCGTTCTTCGCCAACGGCCTCAAGGGGCGCGCGCACGAGGACAAGGAGTTCGACGATCACGTCGCGCTCGAGGGCTCCTACGGCGTCGACGTCCCCGTCTCCGGGGCGCAAGGCAGGATCGCGCGCGAGGAGGTGCCGCTGCGCAACGCGATGAACGAGATCCTGCGCGACTCGTACGTTGCGGACTGCCAGCGCGGCGTCGACAAGTGGAACCGCGTGCTCGAGCAGGCGGGCATCGGCGATCGGCTCACGCTGCCGAGCCGCCGCTTCCACCGCCACATCGGCCTCTACGCCGACGTCGCCGCGACGCCGAGCGGCGAGCTCGTCTCGCGCGAGGAGTTCGAGCGCCGCAAGGCGGAATGGCTCCCGAACGAGGCCGACGAGGCGTACGTCAAGAGCCTCATGGTCCAGCCCATCTACGAGGCCGGCAAGATGGCCAACTGGCTCGCGCCGCCAGCGCGCGGCATCAAGGGCAAGCCGATCGAGTTCGCGTACGTCCGCCGCGAGGCGTGAGCCGACTCACGCGCGCTTCTCGTAGCGCAGCCGGTAGATCGGCAGCCCGTCGGCGAGCGCGCGCTTCTCGCGCGGGCTGCGCGCGCCGTACGGGTTCTCGGCGAGGCGCGGATCGCCCGGCAGATCGCCCTTCGGCGCGAGCGCGGCGCGCGTGTCGAGGAACGCCTTGTACTGCTCGAAGCGGTGCTCGACGTCGGTCTGCACGAAGAGCTCGCCGCCGGGCATCAGGAGCCGCTCGATCTCGGCCTGCACCCCCTCGCCGAGCACCAGGCGCTTCTCGTGGCGCTTCTTCCACCACGGATCGGGGAAGCTCAGGAACACGGCGCGCACCCGGCCGCTCGGCTGCAGACGCGGCAGGGCGATGCGGGCGTCCTCGGCGTAGCAGCGGCCGCGACCGCCGAGCCCCAACGCGCGCAGCTTGCGGTCGACGATGGTCGCCCACTTCTTGCGAATCTCGAGGCCGAGCAGCCGCACTTCGGGATCGAAGGCGAGGCGCTCGAAGGCGAAGTTGCCCCGACCCCCGCCGATCTCGACCTCGATCGCGAAGCCCGCGGGCGCCTCGGCGAACAGGCGCTCGATCGCGACCGGCTCGTCGTAGCGCCCCTCGAGGTACGCGGCGTCCGTGTAGGGGTCGTCGGCGCGCAGCTTCCGCTTGTATCCGAGCTCGGTCACGGGACGCCGCCTTTGCCGGCGATTTCGCGCGAAGGCAAGCGGGGCGCGTCGATGCCGGCGATGAGCCCGCCGCCGCCGACCGGCACCGAGAGCGCGTCCGGGCGCCCCTCGCACCGACGCAAGAGCTCGATGCCGATCGCCTCCTGCACCGCGCCTCAGCTCGTCGTCGGGCACGAGGCCCGAGGCTGCCGCTGCCGACGCAGAGCGTTGGACCGAGCCGTGAGCGAGGCGATCCTTCGCTCGACGCGAGCTCCCACGAATTTTTCGTAACCAAGAACGATTCTAAACATCGCAAGGCGCGTGAGCACGCACGCGTCGATCGAGAAGGCGGGCGAGAAGGCGGGCGAGCGCCGCGCCTCACGCGTGACCGGCGCGCTCGAGGCGCTCGGGCGCGCGAGCCTGCGGATGACCCCGCAGCGCATCGCGATCGTGCGCGCCTTCGTCGACGACGACGGGCACCCGACGGCGCAGCAGATCTTCGAGCGGCTGCACCGCGCGATGCCGACCACGAGCTTCGCCACCGTCTACAACACGCTGGCCGCGCTCGAGCGCGCCGGCTCCTGCCGCACGCTGCGCATCGCCGGCGCGACCGACGACGGCACCGCGCGCTTCGACCCCAACGTCGCGCCCCACGACCACGCCGTGTGCGACCGCTGCGGCGCCGTGCGCGACGTGCCTGCGCCCGCGCAGGGCGAGCCCGCCGCGCCGCTCGACGACGGGTTCGAGGTGCGCTCGGTCGAGCGCGTCTATCGAGGGCTCTGCGAGCGCTGCCGCAAGGGCGCGCATCGAAGGCCCCCGTCGCGCGCGCGCTGACGCCCACGCTCGCCACGAAAATGGAACCGAACCGTCAAGGAGGAGTCATGCCCAAGCTCGCAGCCGGATCGAAGACCCACGAGAACCTGAAGGCCGCGTTCGCCGGCGAGTCGCAGGCGAACCGTCGCTACCTCTACTTCGCCAAGCAGGCGGACGTCGAAGGGCTCCCCGACGTCGCGGGGCTCTTCAAGGACACCGCGGACGGCGAGACCGGCCACGCGCACGGCCACCTCGACTTCCTCAAGCAGATCGGCGACCCGGCGACGGGGCTGCCGATCGGCAACAGCGCGAAGAACCTCAAGGCCGCGGTGCACGGCGAGACCTACGAGTACGAGACCATGTACCCCGGCATGGCGCGGCAGGCGCGCGACGAAGGGTACGACGAGATCGCCGAGTGGTTCGAGACGCTGGCCAAGGCCGAGAAGTCGCACGCCGGCCGCTTCAAGAAGGCGCTCGACTCGCTCGAGTAGCACGGGGACGAGAGCCTCGCCTCGCGCGGCGGCCCTCTCCCGCCGAGGCCGCCGAGGGAGAGGGGGGCCGCGAGGGCGAGGCTCTCGCGGTGCGCTTCTCACGAGTGGTGAGTGTGTAGTTCACTCGCAGGTGAGCGATGTCGGATCCGACCCCGAGAAATCCACCCTGCTTTTCGCCGACCGACGAGCGCTACTGGGATCGCGACGATCTCGACGGCGAGCTGCACCGCGTCTTCGACATCTGCCACTCGTGCCGGATGTGCCTGTCGTACTGCCCGTCGTTCCCCGAGCTCTTCGGCCGCATCGACGCGCAGATCGCGGCCGGCGAGGCCAACGGCGCGGAGGCCCTCGACGCGGGCGACATCCGCGCGGTCGTCGACGCGTGCTTCCAGTGCAAGCTCTGCCACGTGAAGTGCCCCTACACCGCCGACGAGGGGCACGCTTGGCTCGTCGACTTCCCGCGCCTCGCGCTGCGCGAGAAGGCCAACCGCGCGCGCCGCGACGGCGTGTCGCTGCAGGATCAGGTGCTCGGCGAGCCGCAGCTGCTCGGCGCCATGACCGCGGGCCCGCAGGCGAAGATCGCGAACCTGATCAACGCGAGCCGCCTGGTGCGCAAGCCCGCCGAGGCCATCGCCGGGGTGAGCGCGCTCTTCCCGCTGCCGAAGTTCGCGACGCAGCCGTTCGCGTCGTGGTGGCGCGCGCGCCGGGCCCCCGAGATCGCGGAGCCCATCGCCGAGGTCGCGCTCTTCTCGACCTGTTACGGCAGCTACAACACGACGGCCCCGAGCGTCGCCGCCGTGCGTGTGCTCGAGGAGAACGGCGTGCGCGTGCACTACCCGCAGGAGCAGACCTGCTGCGGGATGCCGAACCTCGACGGCGGCGACGTGCCGCGCGCGCAGGAGAAGGCGCGGCAGAACGTGAGGGCGCTGCTGCCGCTCGTGCGGCGCGGCATGCCGGTGCTGATCCCCGGGCCGACGTGCAGCTACGTGCTGACCAAGGAGTACCCCGAGCTGCTCGGCACGGCGGAGGCGCGCGAGGTCGCCGAGGCGTCGATCGATCTCATGAAGTGGATCGATCGCGAGCTGCGCCGCAAGAAGCGGCTGAAGAAGCCGAAGGCCGAGCTCGGCAAGCTCGTCTACCACGCGGCCTGCCACCTGCGCGCGCAGAAGCTCGCGTTCCCGGCGGTGCAGCTGCTCGAGTGGCTCGGCGCCGAGGTCGAGGAGGTGCACCAGTGCAGCGCCGTCGACGGCACCTGGGGCATGAAGGCGCAGTGGTACGAGCAGGGGCGACGCTACGCCCAAAAGCTGATCCACGGGGTGCGCGACGCCGCCGAGGCGGGGGCCACCCTCGCCGTCTCCGACTGCCCGCTCGCGGCGCTGCGCATCGGTCACGAGACCGGCCTGCAGGTGGTCCACCCGATCGAGGTGCTGGCGCGCGCCTACGGGTTCGACGCGGGCGCCGCGGGAGGTTTGCGATGAAGCCGATCGAACGGGGCGAGCTGCTGCCGCTCGCCGAGTACGAGGGGATCCGCGAGCGCTTTCGCGCGCGGATCATCGGGGTGAAGGCGGCGCGGCGCGCGCGGCTCGGCGACGAGATGTCGATCGTCTTCGAGAACCGCGACACGGTGCTCTGGCAGATCCAGGAGATGCTGCGCACCGAGCGCATCACGGCCGAGCCGGCGATCCGCCACGAGCTCGACACCTACAACGAGCTCTTGCCGGGCGGCGCCGAGCTGTCGGCGACGCTGTTCATCGAGGTGCAGGACCGCGATCGCCGCGACGAGCTGCTCACGCGCCTGTGCGCGATCGAGGAGCACGTCGCGCTCGAGGTCTCGGGGCACCTCGCGCGCGCGACCTTCGAGGAGGGCAGGCGCGATCGCGGCCGCGCGGCGGCGGTGCAGTACCTGAAGTTCCCGCTCGGACCCGAGGCGCTCGCGGCCCTGCGAGGCGGCGAGGCCGAGGTCGCGATCGTCTTCGATCACCCGCACCTGCGCGCGCGCCACGCGCTGCCGGCGACGATGGTCGCCGCCTTGCGCGAGGACGCGGGCTGATCCGACCCCTCGCCCGGCCGCCCAACGCAACGCGTCGTACCGCGAGCGAGACCGACATCGCCGTACCAGTTGAAGAATTGCGCCAAACGCTGGCGATCTGGGGTCGGACGGTGCACTCTGACCGGACGGTCGACCGACGCATCCCGCGTCGGCGCGCCGCCTCCAGTGCCATGGGCGAACCGGCGATCCACGCGAGCGATCACGCGCACCTGCGCGCAGGGCTCGTCGTCGGCCTCAAGTACCGCCTGACCGAGTCCAAGGGCGAGGGGGCGATGGGCGCCGTTTGGGGGGCCGAGCACATCACCCTCGGCCACCACGTCGCCATCAAGTTCCTCCACGGCTCGGTGGCCAAGGCCGCCGACGCGCGCGCCCGCTTCGAGCGCGAGGCGAAGGTCGCCGCGAAGCTCGGGGAGTCGTCGCGCCACATCACGCGCGTGATGGACCACGGCGTGACGGCCGAGGGCACGCCGTTCCTCGTGATGGAGCTCCTGCAGGGCGAGGGGCTCGAGGTGCTCCTCAAGCGCGAGCGCCGAATCTCCATCGCGCTCGTCTCCAAGATCACGGGGCAGCTCTGCAAGGCGCTCCACGTCGCGCACCAGAGCGGCGTCGTCCATCGGGATCTCAAGCCCGCGAACATCTTCCTCACGCACTCCGCCGACGACGGCGATCTCTGCGTGAAGCTGCTCGATTTCGGCGTCGCGAAGGCAGCCGCCGATCGCGAAGAAGAAGAGGGCACACGCACAGGCGCCTTGGTCGGCACGCCGAATTACATGTCGCCCGAGCAGATCACGGGCGACAGGGAGGTCGACCCGCGCTCGGATCTCTGGGCCGTCGCGGCGATCGCCTACCGCATGGCCGTCGGGCGCGCCCCCTTCGGCTCGGGCGCGATCAACGAGCTCGCGATGCGCATCACGTCGGCCGATCCGCCGACGCCGACGACGCTCGCCCCCGATCTGCCGCCCGAGTTCGACGACTGGATCAAGAAGGGGCTCGCGAAGGCGCCGGAGGATCGCCACCAGACGGCGCGCGAGCTCGCCGAGTCGCTCTCGATCGTCGCGGGCGTGTCGGCCACCGGGATGACCGGTCAGCTGCCGGCGATCACCCCCGCGATGCTCGCGGCGCTGCAGGGGGGCGACTCGGTGAGCGGCCTGCAGGTCAGCGAGTGGGGGCGCCGCAGCGCCGTCGCCGTGCCCGCGGTCGCGCCGAAGAGGCGCAGCTTCGCGCTGCCGCTGCTCGCCGTCGTC
>JAJXTK010000418.1 GCA_021783935.1 Myxococcales bacterium
CGTGCGTCTCGGCCTCGCCCCGCGCCGACGTCGCGACCTCGGGCAAGGGGGCGCCGCACCAGGGGCAGGCCCGGTAGCCGAGCGTCGAGGATCGGCTGCAGGTCGGGCACTGCTGCGAGTCGCCGGGCGGCACGCAAGCACGCTAGCAAACCGTATGGATTCGGCCTTCGGAATCCGATCGAGCGGGCCCCTCGCCCCGGTTGCCTCGGCGGGGCTTGATGTATGCTCGGCGCCCCGTGTCGCGCTGCGCTCGTTGCCACGCCCAAGTACCCCTCGAGGCGCGCTTTTGCAGCGAGTGCGGCACGTGGGTCGTGCACGTCGCGAGCGGGCCGGTGACGCTGGCCCAGTCGGTACCCTCGAACGCCGGGGCGATCCTCGGCGCCTCGACGACCGCGAAGGTCCCGCAGGATCTCGCGCTGATGGAGACCGCGTACGCGTCCATGGGCGGCGCGGCCCGACCGAGCCCGACGGGCGCGCCGCCGGCGTCGTCCCTGACGAGGGACACCGACGTGCGCACGATCGACCCGCGCGTCGGGCCCACGTTCCCGGTGGCCGGGCCTCCCGCGCCCGCGCGCCCGTTGGCATCGGCGCCCTTCGGCAACGTGCCGCTCACCCCCATACCGTCGACCGCCGAGCCGGCGCCCTCGCCGAGCCCGCTGGCCGCGCCGCTGCCGTCCTTCGACGGGCCGCCGCCGCTGCAGTCGCGCGCCCTCTCGACCCTCTCGGGCGCCGAGGGGTCCAAGTACCCGCCGCCGCTGTCGATCGCGCGCACGCCGCGTCCGCTCGGCGGCTTCCTCGTGTCGTTCCAGTACGAGCCGCTCGGCGTATTTTGGCCGCTCGCCATGGGCGACAACCGCATCGGGCGCGCCGGCGTGCGCCCCGACGTCGACGTGGCGATCGCCGACGCGACGGTGTCGTCCGATCAGGCGATCCTCACGGTGGAGCGCGGCGCGGCCTCCATCGAGGATCGCGGCTCGACGAACCGCACCTTCGTAAACGGGCAGCCGCTGGTCGCGGGCGCCCGCGCGCCCGTGCGCAACGGCGATCGGATCCGCCTCGGCGCCTACGACGCCATCATGGTGCTGTTGCCGATGTGAAGTCTTCGTGAGCGAGCTTCGGAGGGTACGGCGATGAATCGAATGAGCGAACAGAGCGCGAACGCGGTGGGGCAGCGGGTTCGGCGCGGCAGGAGCTGGCGGGCGCTCGCCGGTGCCGCGGTGGTGCCGCTCTTGCTCGCGGCGACGACGTCGGTCGGGCGCGCCGAGACGGCGGAGGCGAAGTTCCTCCGCATCACGCCGCAGCCGACGCTCGACGACAAATCGGGCACTCCGACGATCCCGATCCTCGTCCAGTACGGCACGCCGACGCCGATCAACAGCTTCGACGAGGGGTGCTGGGGCAAGGCCACGCCCTGGCAGAGCAACGCCGTGCAGGCGGCGCTCAAGTGCATGTCTTCGGCGATCGAGTCGAGGGGCTACTTCAAGTCGGCGGAGTTCCCCAAGGACGACGCGCGCCTCGTCGACCTCGTAGGCAAGTCGCCGATGCCCCTCGACATCGTCGACGCGACCAAGTTCGGCGACGCCTCCGACGACTCCGCGGGCACTGCGTTCCTCGTGCTGCTCGACGCCTCGTTCGGCATGGGCAGGCGGCTCCCCGAGGCGCGCGACATCGCCATCGCGCTGGTCAACTCGCTCGGCGAGCACGACGCGGTGATGGTCCGCGTGATGGACGATCAGGGGGTCAAGACCAAGACCAAGTGGCTGCCGAAATCGAAGGCCGCCGAGGTGCTCAAGGTCATCAAGTCGGTGACCGAGACGTACCCCGACTCGCGCAAGCCGAACTCGCTCGTCTCGCGCGTGCAGAAGGAGACGGTCGGCTCGTTCCAGCAGCTCATCAACGACGAGGTCGAGGGGGGCGGCATCCCCATCATGCAGAGCCTCGTGCTCATCTCGTGCGGCTCCGACAACACGCCGGGCGGGCTCGCGGGCGGCGCCGAGGCGCAAGTGCTCCACGACAAGCTCGTGAAGGGCGACCTCGGCATCGAGGGGATGAAGCTGCCGATCCCGGTGATCTCGATTTGGACCCCGTCGGGCGACTGGGTGACCGAGTACGGCGCGCAGGGGCAGATGCGCAACGCCGAGTTCCAGTACATGCAGAACATGGCGACGCCGGAGGTCGGCGGCTACTTCGACATCGTCCAAGACGGCGAGAGCGCCAAGGCCGCGAAGATCGCCAAGCTCGTTCGCCAGCGCTTCAACGACATGACGCTCCTTTCGGTGAAGGCGAACTGCCTCGAGCCGTCGGGCGATCAGACGTTCAAGATGCTGTTCGAGGGGGACAAGAGGGTCCTGCCCGACTCGTGGAGCGGGATCACGGTCGCCTTCGACTGGACCAAGTGGCTGCTGGCCGTGAACAGGAAGCTGACCGAGGAGGCGGCGGCCAAGAAGCCGCTGCAGCCCGGCGCGAGCTTCGAAGTCTTCGGCGACTTCTGCAGCTCCGATGCGAGCAGCTACGAGGGGTACTTCGTCACCGAGTCGGACGCGGCCGCGGTGAAGAAGGCCGCGGACGACAAGAGCGGGCAGAAGGCCAAGGAGCTGCTGCAGTCGCTCGCCGCCAAGGGGCAGAAGGCCGAGACCGTGTCGGCGGGGCCGACCGAGGTGAAGTTCAAGGTCCCGAACACCCCCTCGCTCTTCGAGAACAAGCCCGACACGTTCAGCCTCAGCTTCGTGATGCTCGACACGAAGGCGCTGCGCGTGAGCGCGCGTGACCAGAAGGGGGTCTTGAACCTCAAGGCGGCCAAGCCGCCGATCAACAAGCTCATCATCGTCGGCGCGATCGGCGGCGGCGTCGTGCTCATCCTGCTGATCGCGATCCTCGCGCGGAGCGGCGGCGGTGGCGGGCGGCAGAAGCGCGGTCGTCGCGGCGGCGGTCCGCCCGCGCCGGCGCCGGTGCCCGGGCAGCCTCCAGGACCACCCTACGCGCTCGCCGGCCCGTCGCCGTTCGTCGCCCCGATGGCGCCCGCGCGCGCGCCGGCGCCGCCACCGGCTCCTGCGCCCACGGCGTTCGCGCCGCCCTCGCCTGCAGGCGCGCCGATGCACGTGCCGCCGACCGATGCGGTGCTCGCCCCCTCGGCGTTCGCCCCCATGGGCGGCTATGCGCCGATGGCGCCCCTCGCGAACAACGCCCCGGCGCCCGCGCCGCCGCCCGCGCTGTTCAAGGGGGCGACCTCGTTCCCCACGCCCTGCCCGAACCCCGCGTGCCGCAAGGCGGTGCTCGTTCCGCCCGGCGGCACGGCGCAGTGCGCGTTCTGCGGCACCGAGGTCGACTCGTCGGGCCGCGCCGTGTCCGCGCTGGCGGCGCCCGGCGGCTATGGGCTCACCGGGCACGTCTCCGAGGAGGTCGCGCGTCGCGCGGCAGCGCAGGCCGGCGCGGCGATGGCCGGCGCGATCACGGGCGGCACCGTCGCGTTGCAGGCAGGGGCGGTGACGACGCACGCCGTCACGCTGAGCGGGCCGGAGGGGACGTTCCGCGTGCTGCCCGGCATCGAGAGCCGCGTCGGTCGCGACGGCAGCCTGTGCAGCATCGTGCTGCAAGAAGGGCGCGTCTCGGGCGCGCACGCGTCGCTCAAGCTCGAGGGGGGCACCTTGCTCGTGCGCGACGACCGCTCGCACAACGGCACCTTCGTCAACGGCAACCGGATCGCCCCTGGCGCATGGACCCCCGTGCCGGGCGGCTCTCAGCTACGCTTCGGGCCGGTCGAGTTCTTGGTGCGCCATGAGAGCTGATCTTCGCGGTTCGATGCGCGGCCTTCGTCGTCGCGGGCTCGGGAGGGCGCGCTGATGGGCGTGCCCTACGCGCCCATTCCGGGCCCCGCCTCGACGCGCACGCAGCTCGAGGTCGGCACGTGCACCGATTCGGGGCGCGAGCCGAGCAAGCAGGTCAACGAAGACGCCGCCCTCGCGCGCGAGACGGCGCACGGCCACCTCGCGGTCGTCTGCGACGGCATGGGTGGGCACGTGGGCGGCCGGGAGGCCTCGCAGCTCGCCGTCGAGACCATCTTCCGCACCTTCGACGAGGCGCCGCCGGGGCTCGCGCCGCAGGAGCTCCTCGCGCACGCGATCCGCGTCGCCAACCACGCCGTCTTCACCAAGGGGCAGACGACCCCGGAGCTCGCCAAGATGGGCTCGACGTGCGTCGCGGTGCTCACGCACGCGGGCGGCTCGGAGGTCGCGCACGTCGGCGACTCGCGCGTGTACCTGATCACGCAGGGGCAGGCCTATCAGGTCACCAAGGACCACTCGCTCGTCCAGCGGCTCGTCGACGCGAACATGCTCACGCCCGAGCAGGCGTCGAACCACCCGAACGCGAACCAGATCACCAACGCGCTCGGCATGCGCTCCGAGGTCGACGTCGAGGTGCGCCCGCAGCCATTCCCGCCGGCGCCGGGCGACACCTTCCTCCTCTGCTCCGACGGCCTCTCCGACGAGCTCGGCCCCGCCGACTTCCTGAAGATCCTCGCGCCGCATCCGCCGATCGACCTGGCAGCGCGCCAGCTCGTCGACCTCGCCAACGCGCGCGGCGGCCACGACAACATCACGGTCGTCCTGGTGCGCCTGCCGGGCGGCGGGCCGTTCGCGCCGCCGGCGTCGAGCCCCGACGCGCGTCTGCAGACCCCGATCGCCACGCCGCCATCGTTCCCGGTGCCCGGCGGCGTCGCGCCCACGGCGACGCTCGAGATGGTCGCCCAGCCGCCCCCCGCGACGCCGATCGCGCCCGCGTTCGTGCCCCCCCCGGTCTACCCGAGCGCGCCGATCGCCGCGGACGGGGCGCGCAAGGGCAAGCTCGGGCTGCTCGTCGCGATCGTGGTGCTGCTGGTCCTGCTCGCGGGGGGGATCTTCGCGGCCCTGCGGCTGCGGTCGGCGTCGAGCGAGCCCTCGACCTCCCCCTCGTCGAGCGACACCGAGCCGAGCGACTCGGCCGCGCCGGCGCCGACCAAGAAGAAGCCGAAGCCGAAGCCGACGGCCGCCGCGACCGACACGGACACGCCGAGCGAGTCGCCGAGCGAGTCGCCGAGCGCGCCGCCGAGGCCGCGAACGACCGGCGGGCATGCGATGCCGACGACGACGCTCGAGCCCACGACGAAGTCCACCGACCTCGCGCCCGAGCCCACAGCCAAGCTCGGCGCGCCCACTTCCGGCGCCGATCTCTCGCGCCCCGACGACCACCCCAAGACGATGAAATAGCCGCCCGCGCGCCCTCGCGCGGCGTCGAGCCCCCGCGATCGCGCGAGGGCGCCCTGGAGACGAAGCAGCATGATCCCCGGACTCGGAAAACCCCAGCTCGTCGTCGGCAGCGCACCGACCTGCGACATCGTGCTCCAGGGCCCCGGCGTGGCGCCGCAGCACCTGACGCTCTCGGTGCTTGGCCAGCAGCTCGTCGTGACCGACCTCGTCGGCGCGACGACGCACGGGGCGCTGCTCCCGCCGAACGTACCGACGCCGGTGCAGCTGCAGCAGCCGCTCTACGCCGGCCAGACGCCGGTGCCGCTCAACCACCCGATGGTGGGCCTGCTGTTGCTCGCGCCAGGGAGCGCGCCGCCGCAGGCCGGGCGCATCTCGATCGGGCGCGACCCGGCGCGCGTGAACGTCGCGATCCCGCACCCGGCGGTCTCGGGGCTGCACGCGACGATCGACTTCGGCGCGCGCACGATCACCGACCACGAGTCGAAGTCGGGCACGTACATCGGCGGCCAGAGGATCCCGCCGAACCACCCGATGCCGCTCGACGCCACGGGCATCGTGCAGCTCGGCCCGATCACGCTGGCGGCGGGGCACCTGCAGTCGCTCGCGCCGCCCGCGCCGCAGTTCGGCGCCGCGCCCGTCGCGCCCGTGGCCTACGCGCCGGCCGCCA
>JAJXTK010000419.1 GCA_021783935.1 Myxococcales bacterium
ACGGCCTCTGCTGCGACAAGGGGTGCGACGGACAGTGCGAGGCGTGCGACGTGACGGGGAGCGAGGGCACCTGCACACCCGTGACGGGCGCGCCGCACGGCACGCTTCGCGCCGCCTGTGACACGCTCGATGCCACCGACTGCGCGAAGTCGACGTGCGACGGCGCGACGCGCGACAAGTGCGGCGGCTTCGCGAACGGCACCACCACTCCGTGCGGCAAGGCGAGCTGCACCTCCGACGGGCGTCGCCAAGTCGCGGGGAGCTGCGACGGACACGGCAGCTGCGCGATGCCCGCGCCGCAGGCTTGCGACGGCTACTACGTCTGCGATCCGTCGAGCGCGACGTGCAGGACGATCTGCGCCGCGGACGCCGACTGCCAGACGTCGTTCCGCTGCGACACCGGCTCGAGCAAGTGCGTACCCGGCGCGACGTGCAGCGCGGATCGCAGCCAGTCGACCGACAAGACGGGCGCGACGGTCGACTGCGCGCCCTACCTCTGCGGCACCGACGGCACGTGCATGAAGGCGTGCGCCACCAGCGACGACTGCGTGGGCGGCACCAGCTGCGATCCGGCCACGAAGGCGTGCGTCGGCGTCGCGCAGGACACGACGACGAGCAGCGGCGGTTGCGCGCTCGGCGAGGGACGGGCGCGCTCGGGGGGCTTTGCGGGCGCCAGCGCGATCGTTGCGCTCTCGCTGGTCGCGCGGCTCGCGCGTCGGCGGCGGCGCGCCGCGTAGCGCGCAAGAGCCCCGATCGAGCGGCTTGATCGGGGCTGAGCGCGGTTCAGGACGCGCTCGTGATCGTCGCGCTCTCGCTGGTCGCGCGGCGGTCGGCTCGTCGGCGAGGAGCACGGGCCTCGCGCGCCGACCCTCGCGACCGACGGCCACACCGTGCTCCGTGGCGGAGGCTCCGGCGGAAACCTCCTCTTCCGCGCGGAGATCGGCGCAGACCGCTGGCACCCTATCGCGGCCGGAGACGACTACCCATCGAGATCGCGGTCGACCCGGCGCGCGTGATCTGGCGCGGGGCGCTTACGACCAGGATCCGGATGCTGCCTCGGTGATGAGCGTCCGCGGCGCGCGAGCGCGACGGGGCGAACGCGCACCCGCGAGCCGTTGGCCACGCGCTCGGCGGCGATCGAGCCCAGCCCGATGTCGTCGTCACCCCGACCGAAGCCGCCAACCAAACGTGCAAGAGAGGCGAATTTCGGCTTGCACGCCTCGCCGCTCCATAGTCGGCATCGGCTCCGGCATCGGCATCGGCTCCGGCTCCGGCTCCGGCTCCGGCTCCGGCATCGGCTCCGGCTCACCCCTTCGTGCTTCCCTCTCACGCCGCCTTGTCGCGACGTCACCCCCCGCCTGCCGCCCCGGCTCTCTCCGCGCGCAGCAGCCCCAGCATCGCCATCATCGCGTGCTGCACGTCGTCGATGCGCACCACGTCGCTCCACGGATCGCCGTGCACGCCGCCGAGCGCCTTCGCCGGCGCGCGCGCCGCATACACGCCGTCGTCGTCGAGCTGCGCGAAGAGCACGAAGCGCAGCGCGCGCCGGGCGTGATCGAGCGCTCTGCGGTCGTCGAGGCCGAGGTGGCGCGCGAGCCCCGCCCAAGCCGCGAGCGCCTCGCTCAGCGTCGCCGTCGGCGACGCCCGCGGCATGCTCGACAGGTCGCGCTCGTCGGCGGCGGCCTCGTCTTGCTCCCACTCGCGCATCGACGCGTCCGCGATCGTCGCCGCGCGCGCGGCGAAGGCGGTGTCGCCCGTCACGCGCGCGAGCTCGGCGAGCGAGAGGGCGAGCCAGTAGTCGCGCCCCCGATCGCGCGGGTGCTCGTAGGGGGTCCGAAGCCGCCAGCGCGCCGCGCGCGCCAGCGCGTCGAGCCAGCGCGCGTCTCGATCGACCGCGTACAGGCGCGCGAGGCCGAGCATCGCCTCGCCGTGGTAGTAGAGGACCCACGACGACTTGCGCGGCGCTCCCCCCGGCAGATACGGGCGGAACTGCCCCTCGGGCGACAGCTGCCCGACGAGGAAGCGTCCCATCGCGCGCATGCGCGCGAGGTGGCGCGTCGAGCCGGTGACCGCGGCGTGCTTCGCGAAGGCGACGAGCGCGAGCCCGGTGCCGCCGATCGGCGACAGCGCGTTGGTCTCGCTCGGCAAGTAGGCGAGCTGCTCGTCGGCGCCCGCGTCGCCCGCGGTGGCGAGGTGCGCGTCGAGCCAGCCGAGCGCGCGCTCGCCGGCGGCGAGGTGGGCCGGCGCGCGCAGCTCGTCGTAGGCCTCGAAGAGCGCGTCGGTCGCCCCCGCGTGGCGGATCACGTTGTAGTCGTCGTCGACCGAGGCGTCGGTGCGCGGGTCGTAGAGGTAGACGAAGCGGCCGTCGTCGCCGAGCGCGCGCGCGAGGTAGTCGGCGCCGAGCCGCACCCGCGCGCGTAGCGTCGCGGCGTCGATCGCGCGCGCGTCGAGCAGCGGTCCCCGCCCGCGCGCGAGCGGGACGGCGTCGCCGCGCGCCCCCTCGAGCACCGCGCGCGTCGAGACGCGCGAGGCGCGGCAGCCGTCGCGTGATCCAGCGAGGCGCTGGGTCCACAGCGCGTCGAAGCGCGCGCGATCGACCTCGGGATCGCCGTCGTCGTCGTCGGTGACCAGCGCGCGCGTGACGAGCTCCCCCGGGAGCACGAAGCCGAGGCGCGCGTCGGGGCACGCCATCGCGAAGCCGGACGCGCCGAGATCGTCGAGCGAGGGGGAAGAGGAGACGGCCGCGCCGGCGGTCACGACGTCCAGCGTGAGCCGCGCGCTCGTCTTCGCCTGCGCGCGGAGCGCCTGCGCCGATCGCGCGATGGCCTCGGCCAACGTCGGCGCGAGGGCCGTCGAGACGCGCGGCGCGCTCGCCGCAGAGAAGGCGGTGAGGAAGACGCGACGCGGGCCGCCGCTTCGCGCGTGCGCGGGGGGGGCGGCGCCGTCGTCGCCGGCGAAGACGGCGCGCGCGTACGCGAGGTCGTCGCCGAGCTCGGGCAGGCTCGTGCCCTTGGCTTCGAGCGTGCCGAGCGCGGGGTCGGGCGGGGCATGGGCCAAGCGCGCAGCGCCATGACAACCGAGCGCCGAGGCGGCGCCGAGCAGCAGCGCGAAGCGTGCGGCCACGTGCATCAGGTGCGCCGCGCCGGAGCGCCTCGCGCGGCTCGAAATGGGCCACGACGAAGTGGCATGCAAGATCTCCGGCGCGCGCCTCATCACCCCCGGAAGTATGCGCGTCTCGGCCGCGGTTGGAATCGCATACGTCGAGCCGTATTTGCGCGTTGAGCGGGATATGGCCCGGCGGTAGAGGCCTCGCGTCGACGTCCTCGCGAGCCTGCGACGAGCCGTCGCGCGCGCGGCGCGAGAGACCTCCACGGAGGGTTCCCATGCGTACCAAGCTGCTCCTCGGTGACGAGGCCGTCGCCCAGGCCGCGATCGACGCAGGCATCGGCGGCGCGTTCTCGTACCCCGGCACGCCGGCGACCGAGATCTTCGAATACGTCGAGCAGGAGGCCCGCGCGGCGGGCGTCTCCGCGCTCTGGTCGGCCAACGAGAAGGTCGCCTACGAAGAGGCGCTCGGCATGTCGTACGCGGGGCGGCGCGCCCTGGTGTCGATGAAGCACGTGGGGCTCAACGTCGCGGCCGATCCCTTCATCAACTCGGCGCTCACCGGCGTGAACGCGGGCGTCGTCGTCGTCGTCGCCGACGACCCCGGCATGCACTCGTCGCAGAACGAGCAAGACAGCCGCTACTACGGCGAGTTCGCGCAGCTCCCGGTCTTCGAGCCCGCGACGCAGCAGGAGGCGTACGACTACACCGCGCGCGCCTTCGAGTACTCCGAGGAGATCGGCCTGCCGGTGATGGTGCGCATGGTCACGCGCCTGTCGCACAGCCGCGCGAACGTGAAGCTCGCTGCCGAGCCGAAGCCGGTCGCGCCCAAGGGGCGGCCGACGGCGAACAACTGGACGCTCGTGCCGGCGATCGCGCGCCAGCGCTACGCCGCGCTCGTCGCGACGCAGCCGCGGCTGCTCCAGGACGCGCAGAGGAGCGCGCAGAACCAGCTCGTGCTCGCGGGGCGCCGCGGCGTCATCGCGTGCGGCATCGCGCACAACTACGTGCTCGAGGCGAACGAGGGGCCGGGCGAGCTGAGCATCCTGAAGATCGGCCACTACCCGATCCCGATCTCGCTGGTGCGCGAGCTGGTCGCCCACTGCGACGACGTCCTGGTCGCCGAGGACGGCTACCCGCTGCTCGAGAGGCGGCTGCTCGGCGTGCTCGGCGTGCCGGGCAAGCGCGTGCGCGGGCGCCTCTCGGGCGACCTGCCCTCCTCGGGCGAGCTCACCCCCGACCTGCTCGCGCAGGCGCTCGGCCGCCCGACGCGCGCGTCGCTGCCGGAGGACGATCTCGCCGCACGGCCGCCGCAGCTCTGCCGCGGCTGCCCGCACATCGACAGCTTCAAGGCGATCGTCGACGCGACGGCGGGCGGCGAGCAGCCCTACCTCTTCAGCGACATCGGCTGCTACACGCTCGGCGTGATGCCGCCGTACCGCGCGGTGCACTCGTGCGTCGACATGGGCTCGTCGATCTCGATGGCGCACGGCGCCGCGCGCGCGGGCGCGCACCCGGTCGTCTGCACGATCGGCGACTCGACCTTCGCGCACTCCGGCATGACGCCGCTCATCGGCGCCGCGCAGGTCGACGCGGACATGACCGTGGTGATCCTCGACAACTCGACGACGGCGATGACGGGCGCGCAGAGCTCCATGGCCACCGGCGAGCGCCTGTTGTCGATCGTGCGCGGCCTCGGCGTGAAGCCCGAGCACCTGCACGTGATCGATCCGCACCCGACCAAGCACGCCGAGAACGTCGAGGTGATCCGCCGCGCCGTCGCCCACCGCGGCCTCGACGTCATCGTCGCGGATCGCGAGTGCATCCACCTGAAAGTGAAGACCAAGGCCGAGATCCTGGCCGGTCAGCACTCGTGAGGAGGCCCGTACCATGAAGCAAGACATCATCCTCGCCGGCGTCGGTGGGCAGGGCATCCTCACGATCGCCGAGGCGATCTCGGCCTCGGCGATCGCGCGCGGCCTGGAGGTCAAGCAGGCCGAGGTCCACGGCATGAGCCAGCGCGGCGGCGCGGTGCAGTCGCACCTGCGCCTGTCGGACGCGCCGATCTACAGCGACATGATCCCCCTCGGCGGCGCCGATCTGGTGATCTCGACCGAGCCGCTCGAGTCGCTCCGCTACACGCAGTTCCTCAAGCCCGAGGGGATGCTGCTCACGAGCACCGGCGCGTTCATCAACATCGGCAACTACCCGCCGATCGAGTCGGTGCTGGAGCGCGTCGCCCACCACCCGCGCCACTGCATGGTCGACGCCGATCGCATCGCGCGCGCGGCGGGCTCGGGACGCGCGGCCAACATCGCGATGCTCGGCGCCGCCTCGCTCTTCTTGCCGATGGATCCCCGTGAGCTCGAGGAGGCCGTCGCCGAGCGCTTCGCCGAGAAGGGGGCGCGCGTCGTCGAGGCCAACCGCCGCGCCTTGCGCTTCGGCCGCAACGCCGCGCAGGCCTACCTCGGCGGGCTCGAGCGCGGCGGCACGTCGATCGCGGTGCGCCACTGGATCGAGACGCTCTCGGCCGAGCACCTCGCGCGCCCCGAGGCGCCCGACGCCCCGATGTTCGAGCCCATCGCCCCCGGCGATCACCTCTCGGGCGCCGAGAGCCACGCCGTCGAGGCCGCGCTGAACGCGGCCTACGAGGAGAAGCGGCCGCTCTTCGAGCACGAGGTCTACCAGATCGTGCAGCTGGTCGGCGCCATCAGCCCGCCGCGGCACCTGTTCCTCGCCCCCGAGGATCTGATCTCCGAGGAGCAGCTCGCGCAGTTCCCCGGCGAGCAGATCGTGAT
>JAJXTK010000420.1 GCA_021783935.1 Myxococcales bacterium
CGCCTCCCGCTCCCTTCCCACGCACCGCGGGGGAAGGGCTGGGGATGGGGGCTGTTAGAACGCGACCACTCGCTCAGCAGGAGAACCACACCCGGAGCACCCGAGGCTCGCCGAGGCCGAGAGCGAGAGAAGGGCAGCCAGCGAGGCGAAGCGCGGCCTCTCGAGTCGCGCACCACCCTGCCGCGCGAGATCGAGCGAACGGCCGGATGCGAAGCCGCTCCCATTTTCGACGCCCGAGCGTGCCGCCGAACACGCGCGCGGGCGCCGCGACGTCTCCGAAGACCGGGACGAGGGGGAGCGGAGCAGCTCGCGCTCGACGCGCCCCACGCCTGCGCCGTACCTTGCCAAGAGCGCGATCGTCACCGCTCGCGCGTCCTCGCCATGACCGAGACCGCCGACCTCCGAGTGCTCGCCGCCGGCAAGACCGACGCCGGGCGCGTGCGCGATCACAACGAAGACTGCGTGCTCGTCGCGCCCGACCTCGGCTTGTTCGTCGTCGCCGACGGAATGGGCGGGCATGCGTCCGGGCAGATTTCGAGCGCGGCCGCGGTGGCCTCGATGCACAACTTCTTCGAGGCGATGCCGAGCGGCACGCCGACCACGGGCGCGCCCGAGGACGAGCCGCCGCGGCTCGTGAAGGCGATCCGCAAGGCGAACCGCGACCTCTTCGAGATCTCGGCGAAGCACCCCGAGCACCGCGGCATGGGCTCGACCGTCGTCGCGCTGCACCTCGAGGGGCGCACGGCGACGCTCGCGCACGTGGGCGACAGCCGCTGCTACCGCCTGCGCGACGGCGCGATCGCGCAGCTCACCGGCGACCACTCGCTGCGCGCCGAGGCCCTGCGCGCGCGGCCCAATCTCGACCCCGGAGCGCTCGCGGCGCTGCCGAAGAACGTGATCACCCGCGCGCTCGGCACGCGCGAGAGCGTCGAGGTCGACGTGCAGCGCCTCGCGCTCGAGCCCGGCGACCTACTGCTGCTCTGCAGCGACGGCCTGCACGGAATGATCGACGACGAGACGATCGCCGCCGCGGCCGCCGTGCACGACGATCTCGCCGAGGCGTGCGATCTGCTCGTCGCGCTCGCCATCGACGCCGGCGGGTCCGACAACGTCTCGGTCGTCATGCTCGGGGTAGGCGTGCAGCCCGCGGAGGCCGGCGAGGCGGTGAGCGTCGAGGCGACGGTGGAGCTCGTCGACGACGCGCTCGCGCAGTTCGAAGGGGTGCTGCCGGCCGAGGAGCTCGAGCAGCTGCGGCGGGGCGAGCTCGTGGACGTGAGCGCGCGGCGGTGCGGGGCGTGCGGGAGGCGGATCGTCGAGGGGAACCAGTTCTGCACCGAGTGCGGCGGGCGCGTCGCGTGACGGCGGCGCAGCGCGCTCCCGAACGCGAACGCGTGATCGTGCCGGCAGTCGCGCCGGCAGCTCGTCCGCGTGCCGACGCTCGCCAAGAGCCCCGCGAACCAATCGCAGAGGCGGCGAGAGGGCCCGCGGGCAGAGGAGCTTCGGCGCGGCACGCCGACGGTGCGGCGCGCTCCCCGCTCGCGCCCCCCGTCGCCAGGCGCAGCTGGGACGTGGTCTTCGCGCAGGAGCGAGACGCATAGCAGGCTGTGGAGTTTCTCCGAGACCGGCCGATCCTCTCCCGGGTCATGCCGCGCTCTGCCGCGCGATCGACCACAGCCTGCTGACGGTCACAGTTTCCGCGGGCCGCGTGTCAACGGCCTGCTAGCCGAGGTACCGGCCGCCACCCGGCCCCCGGCAGGGCTCGGCGCCCCTGCCGCGAGCGCGCCGAGCCGATCGGCCCAGCAAAGAGCCCAGAAACCGCTCTTCACGAGATTTTTGCGCGCCGCTCCCTTGCGTGGCCGCGTGTTTGGCTCAATATTCTGGCTGACCGGCCGGCCAGTCTGATCGCTCGGCCAACGAACGGAGCGCACTTCCATGAACGAGCCCCTGGTCGCCACGCCCCCCTTCAAGCGCCCCGACGCCGGCGGCCAGGTGGGCGCGATCGTCGAGGCCGCCGAGGCGTGCTTCGCGCGCGGGGGGTACGCGGGCGCATCGATGCGCGAGATCGCCGAGCGCGCGGGCGTCTCGAAGAGCCTGCTCCACTACCACTTCCAGTCGAAGGAGCACCTGTTCGTCGAGGTGCAGATCCGCTTCTACGAGCGCCTCGGGGCGCGCATCGCCGCCGCCGTCGCGCCGATCGTCTCGGGGGAGGCGCGCGGGCTCGCGGCGTTCGACGCGCTCTTCGACGTGCTGCGCACCAGCAACGATCTCGCGACGCAGGCCGAGCTGTGGGCCGCCGCGCTCGCCAACGACAAGCTCCGATCGCACATCACGCGCCTGCGCGAGTTCTTCCGGCGAATGCTGGTGCAGCGCATCGAGGAGATCCTCGGCGAGGATCGCGAGCGGCTGCCCATGACGCCGGAGGCCGCGGCCGACTTGATTTGGGCCGCGCTCAACGGGCTCGGCATCGAGGCCGCCTTCGGCGAGCCGAAGGATCGCATCGAGCGGGCCATCGCCACGCTCCGAACGCTCACCGCCATGGCGCTCACGAGGTCGCCCGCGGAGGTCACGCGCGAAGGCGCGCGCAAGGTCTGAAGGAGGTCGCCCATGCAGTTCCAGAAGCTCCCCGTCAACGAGCGCGCGGCCAAGCTCAACGCCGACGTCGAGCGCGTCGTCAACGACACCGTCCGCGCCTACGACCGGTTCATGGGCAAGGTCGGCCTCGGCGGCCGGCGCGCCGCCTACGACGACGAGCACTACGAGTTCGTCGGCGGCGCGAGCGACACGCTCCGCAAGAAGCACTACGACAAGTCGCTCCGGCTGCTGTGGAAGGCCGAGCACGTCGCGCCATGGTCTTCGTTCAAGGACGCCGGCGAGGCCGAGCGCGCGCTGTTGAGCGCCGCCGAGCACGGGATGACCGACCAGGAGAAGGCCGCGCGCCGCCGCATCTCCAGCAAGGAGTTCCGCGCGCTGCTCGATCGTGAGTACACGCCGGCCGAGAAGCGCGCGCTCGTGAAGATCCTCTCCAAGATCGGCCACGGCGAGGCGTACGCGTGGCTCGTCTCGGCATCGATGCTCACCGAGGTGCAGAGCACCGGAGCGCGCGCCGCAGTGACGATGCAGATCATGGAGGAGGCGAAGCACTTCGTGGTGCTGCGGGAGCTCATCGAGGCCTTCGAGGTCGAGATCCCGCGGCAGGCCGCGTGGGACTACCTGCTGCTCGAGGGCTCGCTGCGCGTGAAGGGGCTCAACCGCTTCTTCGCGATGAACGTGCTCATCGAGACGATCGCCCTCTCGATCTTCGGCCTCTTGAGCGACAAGCCCGGCCTCGAGGTGCTGCGCAACTTCCACCTCGACGAGTCGCGGCACACGGCGCTGCCCGACAACTACTTCCGCGAGTTCCCGATGACCGAGTGGCAGAAGAAGAGCCCCGCGGCGCGCCTCGCGCGGCTCGGGATGTCGCTGCCGGCGGTGCCGCTCGTGCTCTACCTCGAGCCGGAGCTCGCCGAGCTCGGCGTCGACGTGTTCGAGTTCGCGGGCTCGGTGCTGCGCAAGGCGATGAACCTCGCCGAGCGCTCGGGGTTCCTCTTGCCACTGCCGAGCAAGACGCTCTTGACGGTCTTCAACGCGGTCTTCAACGCCTACTGCAGGGCGACGCGCCAGGGGCACCAGTGGCGCGACTACATGGCGGCCGACACCACGCACGGCGCCGCCGAGGCCGCGGTCGAGCGCGAGATCTTCGGCGGTCACTCGGCCGCAGCCCAGTGACCCGGCGCGCGCCGCCGCCTACGAGGCGTGCCGGGCGACGATGCGATCGAGCTTGCGCAGCTTCGGGAACAGGAGCGCGCAGGCGGTGACCACGACGAGCGTGCCGACGCCGCCTGCCGCGGCGGCCGGCACCACGCCGAGCCACGCCGCCGTCGCCCCCGACTCCCACTCGCCGAGCTCGTTGGACGCGCCGACGAAGACGAGGTTCACGGCGGCGACCCGGCCGCGCACCTCGTCGGGCGTGCGCAGCTGAAGGAGCATCTGCCGCACCACCACGCTCACCATGTCGGCGGCGCCGAGCACCGCGAGCGCCGCGAGCGAGAGCAGGAAGCTCCTGGAGAGCGCGAAGACGATCGTCGCGACGCCGAAGACGAAGACGCCGCCGAACATCCACGCCCCCGCGCGGCGCGCCATCGGGCGGTGCGCGACGACGAGCGCGGTGAGCCCCGCGCCGACGGCGGGCGCGCTGCGCAGCACGCCGAGCCCCGCCGCGCCGACGTGCAGCACGTCGGAGGCGTAGATCGGCAACAGCGCGGTCGCGCCGCCGAGGAGCACGGCGAACAGGTCGAGCGTGATCGAGCCGAGGATCTCCTGGTGGCGAAAGACGTAGCGAACGCCCGCGAAGACCGCGTCGAGGGTGGCCGCCGGCCTGCTGCCTTCGAGCGGGCGCGGCGAGAGCCTCGACGCCAACGCGAGCGCGACGAGCATGAGCGCGAAGCTCCCGGCGAAGACCCCCTGCGCGCCGCGCGTCAGCGCGTACACCAGGCCGCCCAGCGCAGGCCCGAGGATCGTCGCCACCTGCCAGGTCACGCTGTTCCAGGCGACGGCGTTGCCGAAGTGCTCGGTCGGCACCAGCGACGGCAGCAGCGCCGCGGCCGCGGGGCCGGAGAACGTGCGCGCGGTGCCCATGCAGAAGGAGACCAGCAAGATGGGCCACACGGCGCGCACGTGCGCGCGCGCGAGCAGCAGCAGCGCGAGCGAGCACGCGGCGACGACGGCGTAGTACGCGAGGACGATGCGCTTCCGATCGAGTCGATCGGCGAGGTGGCCTGCGGCGAGCGAGAAGGCGAACGCGGGGACGAACGCCGCGGCGCCGACGTTGCCGAGCTGCAGCGGGCTCTTGGTCAGGTCGTAGACGTACCAGCCGATCGCGACCGAGAGCATCTGGTTGCCGACGATCGAGCTCAGACGCGCCAGCTGCCAACGGCGGAAGTTGGCGTGCTGGTAGGCCGCGCGCGGCGCAACGACGGCGTCACCCATCGGCCGGCGGCTCTAACACTGGCGCCAAAGACGTCACCTCCATCCGGCAACGCGCTCGCGAAATGGGCCGGCCTCAGGGCTTGGTCGCCGAGGCGCTCGGCGCGGCGATCGGCCCGACGTTGTGGTAGGGGAGCTTGCCCGTCTCGATGCGCAGCAGCGTGGGCGACACGGCGCGCACCTGGCCGGCGATCGCCGTGCGCTGCCAAGGGATCGCCGGCGCGCGCAAGAACGGCCAGAGCTCGTAGAGCCCTTCGCGCTCGAAGGTCCCCTGCGGGCAGATGCTCGCGAGGCGGCGCTCGCCCGACCACGACGCGCCGGGGGCCAGCGAGACCACGAAGTCGACGATCGGCGCCGGGACGAACGACGTTTCGCACTGCACGCGCTCGCCGCGCGCGCCGCGCACCACGGCGCCGACGAGCTGCGGGCGCGCGTAGAGCGTCTGCGTCTCGCTCGAGTCGTTCGTGATCACGATCGAGACCTCCGCGTCCTCGCCGCTGAAGAGCGAGCGCGCGGCCCCGCCCGTGGCGACGAGGAGCGGCTTGGGGCGCGGCGCCGTGGAGGCCGAGGCCGACGTGGAGGCCGAGGCCGACGTGGAGGCCGAGGCCGAGGTGGAGAAAGCGGGCGCGGTGAGGGGAGCCTGCGCCCCCGCGAGCACGATCGCCGGGGCCGCGAGCTCCTTCACCGACGCGAGGCGCGGCTCCGACGCCGAGCTCGCCGCCGATCCGCTCGCCGAAGCCGAAGGCGACGCGACGGGCACGATGACGAATGGGGGCGCGAGGGCCCCCTTGCCGGCGGGCCAGCCCAGGCGCGCGGTGACGCGCGCGCCCTCGACGAGCTTCGAGCTCGCGTCCAAGCAGAAGAGCCGAGGA
>JAJXTK010000421.1 GCA_021783935.1 Myxococcales bacterium
CGGCGGCGCGCCCGCCGAGCCGCCCCATGAGCAGGCCGACGAGCGCGAAGATGCCGACCTCGGCGGCGAGCTGGAGCCCGATCGGCACGCCCACGCGCAGGAGCTTCGCCATCATCGCGCGATCGACCCCGCGGGAGAGCGCGTGCCCGCCCGCGGCGATCGCCCCCTTCGGCGGTCGACCGCGCACGCCGACCAGCCACGCGGCCATCACCGCGTGCGAGACGGTGGTCGCGAGCCCCGCCCCCGGCGCCCCCATCGCGTGCACGCCGATCGCCGGCAGGCCGAGGCGCGCGAGCCCGGCGTCGCCGAACACGAGCAGGTAGCCGGCAGCCACGTGCACGACGTTGGCGACGACGGCCGCCTCGACGGCGGCGCGCGGGCGCAGGAGCGCTTGCTGGTAGGTCTTCGACGCGATGTAGAGGAAGATCGGCAGCACGCTCGGCAGCCGCGCGAGCACGTAGGCGCGCGCGTCGGGCACGATCGACGGATCGACGCGCAGCAGCGGCAAGAGCCCCAGGCTCGCCCACGTCAGCAGCATCGACGGCGCGGCGAGCATCCACGCCAGGCGCAGCCCCTCGCGCAGCGCGAGGCGCGCGCGCGTCGCGTCCTTCGCGCCGACCGCCTGCGAGGCGAGCGGCTCGATCGCGAGCAGCACGCCGAAGGTCGGCATCGCGACGGCGTTCGACAGCGAGTTGCCGATCGACACCGAGGCGAGCGCCCCCTCGCCGACGCGGCCGACGATCGCCGAGTCGACGAGCCCCATCGCCATGGTCCCGAGCTGCGTGAGCACGATCGGCAGCGCGAGCCGCACGTTGGCGGCCGCCTCCGCGCCGAGCGCGCTCTTCGTATCGAGCGCGGCGGTGCGGACGAGGAACGACATGCGCAGGGTGCGTGGTTAGCAGGCCGGCGCGCGCGTCCCAAGCGCTGCTCGGCCCTCGTGCCAGCGCCCGCGGGCTCGTGCTAGGGAGCCTCGCAGCCCGAACGAGGCGTGGAGCGAACCATGAGCGAGCGGATGGTGAGGTGCGTGAAGCTGGGGTACGAGGCGGCGGGGCTCGACAAGCCGCCGTTCAAGGGGGAGCTCGGCCAGAAGCTCTTCGAGAACGTCTCCAAGGAGGCCTGGCGCATGTGGCTCGAGCACTCGAAGATGCTCGTCAACGAGTACCGCCTCGACATGACCTCGCCCGCGCACCAGAAGCTCTGGTTCGGCGAGTGCGACAAGTACTTCTTCGGCGAGGGCTCGCAGCTGCCGCCGGAGTTCAAGGGCGGCGACGACAAGAAGTAGCCGCCGTCTCGCCCGCAGCGGCGCCCGCACGCGCTTTGCGCCCCTCGCGCGCGTCGGGCAGGCTCCGCGGCATGTCCACGCCGGAGCTTCGGGTCGAAGGGGACGCGGTCACCGGGGAGATCGCCCTCGCGATCGCGCCGGGCACGCGCGCCGACGTGCAAGATCGCGCCATCGACGACGCGCTCGCCGACGCCTTCCACGCGCTGGCGGTGGAGCTCGGCGTGACGCTGACCGCGCCGCCGAGCCGCTTCGCGATGCCGCTCGATGGTCGCGACGAGGGGGGATGCGTGCGCTTCGTCGTGCGCGGGCGCCTCGAGGGGGATCGACTCGTCCCCGTGCGCCCGAAGAAGGTCGCGCGCCGCCCCCACGCCGACGTCCGGGCCGCCGTGCGCGCCGAGAAGAAGGCCGCCAAGCGCGGCGGCGAGCCGTGAAGGGCAAGGTCGTCCTCGTCACGGGCGCAAACCAGGGCATCGGCAAGGAGTCGGCCCTCGCGCTCGCGTCCATGGGGGCGCGCGTCACGATCGTGGCGCGTGACGCCGACAAGGGGCGCGCGGCGGTCGAGGAGCTCCGCGCGCGCGCCAAGAGCGACGCCGTGGAGCTGATCGTCGGCGACCTCTCGGTGATCGCCGACACGCGCCGGATCGCGCGCGAATTCCAGGCGAAGCACGCGCGGCTCGACGTGCTGCTCAACAACGCCGGCGTGCTCGCGGCCCATCGGCGCCTGACCGTCGACGGCCTCGAGCACACCTTCGCGACCAACCACATGGGCTACTTCGTGCTCACGACGGCGCTGCTCGATCTGCTGCGCCAGAGCGCGCCCGCGCGCGTCGTCAACGTCGCTTCGCGCGCGCACGTGCGAGGCACCATGCACTGGGACGACCTTCAGCTCGAGAAGCGCTGGAGCGCGTGGAGGGCCTACGGGCAGTCGAAGCTCGCCAACATCCTCTTCACGCGCGAGCTCGCGCGTCGGCTCGAAGGGACGTCCGTCACCGCCAACTGCCTCCACCCCGGCGTCATCGCGTCCGGCTTCGGCAAGACCGACGGCGGCTTCTACCGCGTGCTCTCGAAGCTCGTCGCGCCGCTCATGACCTCGCCCGAGGAGGGGGCGCGCACGCAGGTCTGGCTCTGCTCGTCGCCCGAGGTCGAGGGGCTCTCGGGCAAGTACTTCGCCGACCGTCGCGAGGTGGTGCCTTCCCGCGAGGCGCGCGACGACGCGGCCGCCCGTCGCCTCTGGGAGGTCAGCGCGGCGATCGCGGCGCGCGTCGCCTGAGGCGCACGATGGCCGAGCCCCCCGCCGCCGCGCAGGAGCCCTGGTTCCTCTATGTGCTGCGCTGCGCCGACGGCTCGCTGTACACCGGCATCGCCAAGGACGTCGCCGCCCGGCTCGCCCAGCACGCGAGCGGCAAGGGGGCGCGCTACACGCGGGGGCGCGGGCCGCTGGTGCTCGTCGCCAAGGCGCGATGCCGCGGACGCTCCGAGGCGCTCCGCGCGGAGCTCGGCTTCAAGGCGCTGACGCGTGAAGCCAAGGCGGCGGTGCTGGCGTCGGTCGGGATCACCCGTTTTGTGAGGATGATTCGCGAAAATATTTCGCGATCTCGGGACGGCAGGGGCACCTCTGCTACCGTCACGCCCGTTCGCGCTGCGAGCGTGGGCCGGAAGTCCCGCGTCTCGGCGCGCCGACGCCGCCCCGCGGCATGACGCGCTCGGAGCGCATCTGAGAGCTGCAAAGGACCTGACGCGCCATGACCAACGACTTCGGTGTCAACGCGGGGCTGGTGAGCGAGCTGGTCGGCATGTACCTGCACGACCGCAATTCGGTCGACGAGCAGTGGCGCGCCTACCTCGATGCGATCGTCGGCGGCGGGCAGGGGCCGGACGTTCGGCCGGCGCGCGCCCCGTCGTACACGCCGCCCCCGGCGTCGGTCACGCTCACCCCCACGACCGGCGACAAGGAGCACGGCGTCGCGGCGCTCATCGGCGCCTACCGCGCGCGCGGGCACCTGCTCGCGACGCTCGATCCGCTCGGGCTCCTCGCACAGGAGGCGCCGCCCGCGCTGGTCGACTTCGCGCTGTCGACCTTCGGGCTCGCGGAGTCGGACCGCGATCAGCTCTTCTCGACGGGCGATCTGCCAGGGCCGGCGCGCGCGACGCTGCGCGAGATCGTCGAGCGCCTGCGCGACACCTACTGTCGCTCCGTCGGCGCGGAGTTCCGCGACATCGAGGACCCGCAAGAGCGCACCTGGCTGCAGCGACGCATGGAGGAGACGCGCAACCGCGTGCCGATCTCGCGCGCCGAGCAGCGGCACATGCTCGTGAAGCTCACCGAGGCCGAGAGCTTCGAGACCTTCGTCCACAAGAACTTCCTCGGCGCCAAGCGCTTCTCGCTGCAGGGGGCCGAGAGCCTGATCCCGCTGCTCGACGAGGTCATCGAGCGCGCCGGCGATCTCGGCTGCGAGGAGCTGGTGCTCGGCATGGCGCACCGCGGGCGCCTCAACGTGCTCGCGAACATCATGGACAAGCCTGTCCGCGAGATCTTCGCGCAGTTCAAGGACGATCAGCCGGAGGCCCACCTCGGCAGCGGCGACGTGAAGTACCACCTCGGCGCGTCGACCGATCGCACTACCAAGAGCGGCAAGCAGGTCCACCTGACCCTCGCGTTCAACCCGAGCCACCTCGAGTTCGTCAACCCGGTGGTCGAGGGGCGCGTGCGCGCGAAGCAAGACCGCAAGGGCGACGAGGCGCGCCAGCGCGTGATGCCGCTCTTGATCCACGGCGACGCGGCGTTCATCGGGCAGGGGGTCAACGCCGAGACGCTCAACCTCGCGAACCTCGAAGGGTACCGCACCGGCGGCACCATCCACGTCATCGTCAACAATCAGGTCGGCTTCACGACGCTGCCGCGCGACTCGCGCTCGACGCGCTACGCGACCGATCTCGCCCGGATGCTGCGGGTGCCGGTGTTCCACGTGAACGGCGAGGACCTCGAGGCGGTCGCGCACGTCGCGCGCCTCGCCACCGAGTACCGTCAGAAGTTCGCCCGCGACGTCGTGGTCGACCTGTACTGCTACCGCCGCTACGGCCACAACGAGGGGGACGAGCCGCGCTTCACGCAGCCGACCATGTACGCGGTGATCGACAAGAAGCCGACCATCCGCGAGATCGACGTGCGGCGGCTGCTCGCCGACGGCGCGCTCTCGCAGGCCGAGGTCGATCAGATCGCCGCCGACGTGAACCGCGCGCTCTCGGAGGCGCTCGACGTCGTCAAGCGCACGGAGGTCTCGTGGGTGCCGCACGCGATGGGCGGGGTGTGGACCTCGTACAAGGGCGGACGCGACGCGCTGGTGCCCGAGGTCGCGACGGCCGTCGCGGGCGACAAGCTCACCGAGCTGTCGCACCGCCTCTTGCGCATCCCCGAGGGCTTCCACGCGAACCAGAAGGTGCTCGGCATCTTGCAGCCGCGCGCCAAGAAGCTCGAGGCGGGTGAGGGGGTCGACTGGGGCACCGGCGAGGCGCTCGCGTTCGCGACGCTGCTCGACGAGGGGGTGCCCGTGCGCCTGTCCGGGCAGGACGCGCGCCGCGGCACCTTCGCGCATCGCCACGCGGTGCTCTTCGATTCGAAGACCGGGGAGCGCTACTCGCCGCTCGCGCACCTGTCGCCGTCGCAAGGGCGCTTCGAGGTGTTGGACAGCCCGCTCAGCGAGACGGGCGTGCTCGGCTTCGACTACGGCTACAGCCTCGACTACCCCGACGCGCTGGTGATCTGGGAGGCGCAGTTCGGCGACTTCGCGAACGGCGCGCAGGTGATCATCGACCAGTTCCTCTCGAGCGCCGAAGACAAGTGGCGGCGGCTCTCGGGGCTCGTGCTGCTGTTGCCGCACGGCTACGAAGGGCAGGGGCCCGAGCACTCGTACGCGCGGCTCGATCGCTTCCTCGCGCTCTGCGCGGAGGACAACCTGCAGGTCGTCAACCCGACGACCCCGGCGCAGCTCTTCCACGTGCTGCGCCGACAGGTGCACCGTCCGCTGCGCAAGCCGCTGGTGGTCATGACGCCGAAGAGCCTGCTGCGCGCGCCGGCGGCGACCTCGAGGCTCGCGGACTTCGCGGCCGGCGGCTTCCAGCGGATCATCAGCGACGCGCCCGTCGACCCGGCGAAGGTGAGCAAGCTGCTGCTCTGTTCGGGCAAGGTCTACTACGACCTTGCCGAGGCGCGGAAGAGGCTCGGTCGCGACGACGTGGCGATCGTGCGGCTCGAGCAGCTCTATCCGCTCGACGGCGCGCTCGAGGCGGCGCTCGCGCCCTACCGAGACGGCATCGAGGTCGCCTGGGTGCAGGAGGAGCCCTCGAACATGGGCGCCTGGTGCTTCGTCAACGCGAGGCACGGCGACGCGCTGCGCGGCCGCTTTCGCTTTGGGCACGTCTCGCGCGACGAGAGCGCGAGCCCGGCGACCGGATCGAAGGCGAGCCACGACCTCGAGCAGCGGCGCCTCGTCGAGCGCGCCTTCGAAGGAAGCTGAGGACGCGCGCCGTGCGGTGCCGGCTTTGCGGCGATCCATCGCGCGCGACGCTCTCGGCGGACGTCGATCTCTGCGGACGCTGCGCGGGGCTCGTGG
>JAJXTK010000422.1 GCA_021783935.1 Myxococcales bacterium
TCGAAGCGGGGTGAGACCTCGATCTCGACCCGATGCTCGCCGCGATGCGCGAGAGCCGGCCCGCGGTCATCTTCCTGGCGACGCCGAACAACCCCACCTCCGGCGCCTACGCCCGGGCGCGCGTCGAGGCGATCGTCGAGGAGGCGGCGCGGCTCGACCCGCCGGCGGTCGTGGTCGTCGACGAGGCCTACCTCGCGTTTCGCATCGGACCCGACGACCCGTGGGGCGGCGCCACCGGGCTCGACCTGCGCGCGCTCGGCCCGCACGTGCTGGTCATGCGCACGCTCTCGAAGATCGGGCTCGCCGCGCTGCGCGTGGGCTTCGCCATGGCCGACGCGCGCCTGGTCATGGAGCTCGAGAAGGCGCGCCTGCCCTACGATCTGCCGGCGCACTCGCAGGCGGGCGCGATCGCTGCCCTCGGTCCGCTCGCCGCAGCGATCGATCGCCACGTCGGCGCGATCGTCCGCGAGCGGGCGGCGCTCGTCGCCGAGCTCTCGGCCCTCGGCGGGCTCGACCTCGGGCGCCCCGACGCGAACTTCGTCTGGCTCGGCGTCGACGCCGACGCGACCGTGCTCGCGCGCGCCCTCAAGGAGCGCGGCGTGCTCGTGCGATCCTTCGCCGCCTTCGCGCGCCGGCTGCGCGTGACAGTCGGCTCGCGGGCGCAGAACGCCCGGCTGCTCCAGGCGCTGGTCGAGGCCCGCCGCGCGATCGAGTAGAACCGCGGCATGGCCGACGCCACGCCGAACCCACCCACCGTCCGCACGCCGTCGACGATCCTCGTCGTCGACGACGAGAGGAACATCCGACGCACGCTGCAGATGGTGCTCGAAGGGGAGGGCTACGCGACGCTCGAGGCCGAGACGGCCGAGCAGGCCCTCGCGCTGCTCTCGGCGCCCGATCGCCCCGTCGACCTCGCGATCTTCGACGTGAAGCTGCCGAAGATGAGCGGCCTCGAGGCGCTCGAGAAGATGCGCGCCGACGAGGCGCTGCGCTCGACGCCCGTGATCGTGATCAGCGGCCACGCGACGGTGCACGACGCGGTCAACGCGATCAAGCTCGGCGCGGCGGACTTCTTCGAGAAGCCGCTCGCTCGCGAGCGCGTGCTCGTCTCGGTGCGCAACGTGCTCGCGCGCGAGGCGCTGTCGCGCGAGGTCACCGGCCTGCGCGCGATCGTCTCGCGCAAGCACGAGATGATCGGCGCCTCGCCGCCGATGCGGAGGCTCTTCGCCGAGATCGAGAAGGTCGCGCCCACCAAGGCGGGCGTGCTCATCACCGGCGAGAGCGGCACGGGCAAGGAGCTCATCTCGCGCGCGATCCACAACCTCAGCCCCCGCAAGGAGGCGCCGTTCATCAAGGTCAACTGCGCGGCGATCCCGCGCGAGCTGATCGAGAGCGAGCTGTTCGGCCACGAGAGGGGCTCCTTCACCGGCGCGCAGGCGCGCAAGCGCGGCTTCTTCGAGCAGGCGCACGGCGGCACGCTCTTCATGGACGAGATCGGCGACATGGACCTCGCCGCGCAGGCGAAGGTGCTGCGCGCGCTGCAGCAGGGGGAGATCTCGCGCGTCGGCAGCGAGCACGTCATCCACGTCGACGTGCGCGTCTTGGCGGCGACCAACAAGGACCTGGAGGTCGAGGTCAAGGCGGGGCGCTTCCGCGAGGACCTCTACTTCCGCCTCGCGGTCTTTCCGGTGAAGTCGCCGGCGCTGCGTGATCGTGTCGAGGACATCCCGCTGCTCGCGCACTCGTTCCTCGAGGCGTTCTGCGCCGAAAACGGAATGAAGCCCAAGCCGATGGACGACGCGGTCATGCGGGCCCTCTGCGCGCGCAAGTGGCCCGGCAACGTCCGCGAGCTGAAGAACGTCGTCGAGCGCGTGGCGATCCTCTCGAACGAGCGCATCACGATCGCGGATCTGCCCGAGGACCCGCACGAGAACCCGTTCGAAGAGGACGAGGCCGGCGGCGGCGAGGTGGCCGACGACGCCGAGGAGGCGGCGCTCGCCGAGCGCACCCCGAGGCCCGCGCCGGCGGCCTCGGCGGGCGCACGCCCGAGCTTGCGCGACTACCGGGATCGGGCCGAGCGCGGCTACATCGTCGAGACGCTCCGCGAGCTCGACTGGAACATCTCTCGCGCGGCCATCGTCCTCGGCGTCGAGCGCACCAACTTGCACAAGAAGATCCGCGCCTACGCGATCAAGCGCGGCGAGGGGTGAGGGGGCCGCCAGCATCGCGTCGATCTCGCTTTGCGACGAGTCGGGCTGACCGCTCGCGAGATCGAACCTGTCGTTCTTCACGCTCGCGCGGTCGACACCGGCGCGGCGTTGCGCTTGTCTCGACGTGGTGGACGAAGAGGTGTGGTTCTGCCCCTTGTGCCAGGAGGTCGGCTACACCTCCGACACCGCCTTCTGCCCGAACGACGGCGCGCGCGTGCGTCCCATCGGCGAGCGCGGCGCCGAGTGGGTCGGCAAGGTCCTCGCCGACCGCTACCGCGTGCTGCGCTTCCTCGACGCCGGCGGCACCGCGGAGGTGTTCGAGGCGGAGCGCATCGGCACCGCCAAGCGCGTCGCGCTGAAGCTGCTGCAGGCGACGCGCGCCCAGAATGGCGACGCGGGCGAGCGCTTCGAGAGCGAGGCGCGGATGGTCTCGCTCGTCGCGCACCCGAACATCGTCGCGATCGAGGACTTCGGCACGCTGCCGAGCGGCGTGCACTACATGGTCATGGAGCTGCTCACCGGCGAGTCGCTCGGCGCGCGGGTCCGACGTGCCCCGCTCCCCCCGGAGCTCGCGCTCAAGCTCGCGATGCAGGCCTGCGAAGGGCTCGCCGCCGCGCACGCCCGTGGAGTGGTTCACTGCGACGTCAAGCCCGAGAACCTCTTCGCGCATCGGCCCGCCGACGCGGTCGAGCCGACGATCAAGATCCTCGATCTCGGCATCGGGCGCATGCTCGGGCGCGGCGATGGCGGCGCGCGCGGGGGGCTGGTCTCCGGCACGCCGGCGTACATGTCGCCCGAGCAGGTGCAGGGCAGGCCGCTCGGCCCGGCCTCGGACATCTACTCGATGGGGATCACCATCTGGGAGCTGCTCTTTCGGAGCGTGCCGTTCGATCACGACTCCTACGCGCGCATCTTCGAGATGCACCGCGACGACAGCCCGGTCTGGCCGACGCGCCGCGCGAGCGAGCTCGGCGTGCCGTCGGAGGTCGAGAGGGTGGTGCTCAAGGCGCTCGCGAAGGACCCTGCGCAGCGGCAGGCGTCGATGCTCGAGCTGCAAATGGAGCTCGCGCGCGCGGCCCGCGAGCTTCGCGCGCGCGATCGGGCGCAGGCGCAGTCGAGCGCCCCGCCGACGTCGATGCGTGACTCGACCCCGGCTGCTCGCGATCTGCGGGCGAGCAGCGCGCCGCTCAGCCGCCCGCGGGCGCAAGGGGGCACCGACGCCGCGCTCGCGCGAGTGCGGCTCGCCGACGCGACCGGCGCGGACGATGAGGTCGTCGAGATCGCGCCCGACACGTATTGGGTCGGCAGGCGGCGCGGCCAGCAGCTCGAGTGCAACGCCTACCTGCGCGTCTTTCGCGACGGCGCGCGCTCGCAAAGCCTCTTGATCGATCCGGGCCCGCCCGAGGATCTCGAGATCGTCACGCGCAAGGTGAGCTCGGTCATCGGCTCGCTCCGCGGCCTCGATTTCGTGTTCATCAACCACCAGGACCCGGACGTCGCGAGCAACGCCGCGGCGATCCAGCAGCAGGCGCGCCTGACGCACCTGTTGTGCTCCGAGGACACCTTCCGCCTCGCCCGCTTCTACGGGCTAGACGCGCGGCGTTTCGTCCCCATCGAGCGCGCGCCCGGAGGCGTCTTCTCGCTCTCGACCGGGCACACCATCCAGTTCGTGCCGACGCCGTTCTGCCACTTCCGCGGCGCCGTCATGGTCTACGACCCGGCGACGCGCGTGCTGTTCTCGGGCGATCTGTTCGGCGGCGCGCGCGCGGCCGGGCTCGTGGCCGACGAGCGCTCTTGGCCTGGCATCGAGATGTTCCACCAGATCTACATGCCGAGCCAGAAGGCGCTCGCCCTCGCCGCCGGGCGCGTGATGCGTCTGTCGCCCCGCCCCACCACCGTCGCGCCGCAGCACGGGGCGGTGCTCGTCGGCGACGAAGCGCTGCGGTTCGTCGAGCGCGTCGGGCGGCTCGAGGTCGGGCTCGACATGCCGGAGTCGGAGGAGCAGAGCGCGCGCTACGTCGCGGCCGCCAACGACCTGGTGCGTGAGCTGCGCGAGGTCGCGGGGGCCGATCGCGCGCGCGAGCTGCTCGCGGGCTTCGCGGGGGACCTCTCGTTCACGCGGCTGTTCGTGCTCGACGACGCGGGGGCGATCGCGTCGTTCAAAGCGGCGCCGCGCCTCGCGCTCGAGGCCTTCGCCAACGACGTCCTCGCCGCGTTGCCGGCCGACCTGCGCGGCGATCTGCGCCGATCGTTCCAGCTGATCCTGCGCCAGCAGGAGCTGCAGGCCGCGCCGCCGTCGTCGCCGGCGTCCGCGCGCTCGCCGGCGCGTCGCTGAGCCTCGCGCGCGCTCAGCTCGGTCGATTGCGTCGCTCGATGTCCTCGATCAGGTCCTTCTTCGCGAGCTTCAGCTTCTTCAACGCGGCGCGCTCGAGCTGCTCGGCGACGGTGAGCCAGCGTTGCGCGTTGAGCTCGGCGAGGCGGGCCTCGAGGGTGCGGTGCTCGGCGCGAAGCGCGTCGACGAGCGCCGCGTCACCGGGGTCGAACGAGATCGTCTGCATCTCTCATCCCCTTGCGCCCTCCCGCGCGGGGGGCGTCCATCCAAGGAGACCGCGCGTGAAGGGGGCACGCAACGCAGAAACTCTGCGCTCGACGCGCTCGCGAGCGCGACGGGAGCTCTGGCCTCTGCGCGCACGTCCAGGATCGGATCCGAGCCGTCGGGCACGAGCTCGGCCGTCGCTGAGCCGGGCGGGCGGGGCACGCGCTGCCGGCCGCCCGCCTCAATGGTGGTAGGGCTCGCCGCGGCGGATCGTCATGGCTCGATAAAGCTGCTCGACGAGCACCAGGCGCGCGAGCCGGTGTGGGAGCGTCATCTTCGAGAGCGAGAGCCGCTCGTTCGCGGCGGCGACGATCTCGGCGGGGATCCCGTCGGCGCCGCCGATCACGAAGACCAGGTCCACCGCGCGGTGCGAGAGCCCCTCGAGGTGCGCCGCGAGCTCCTCGCTCGAGCGCGCGCGCCCGTCGATGGTGAGCGCGACGAGGTGGGCGCGCGGTCCGATCGCCCGCTTCATCGCGGCGGCCACCGACGACGCGGCCTCTTCCCGGATCTCGATCTCGTCGACCGTCGCGTAGCGCGCGAGCCGATGGAGGTAGTCGTCGACCGCGGCGCGGTAGTGCGCTTCTTTCAGCTTGCCGACGGCGATGACGCGCAGGCGCACGCGCGCACCTTACGTCCACGGGACGCGAGATTCACGGCGTCGCGCGGACGTCCAACGGCGCGCGCGCGCCCGCGCGCCTTTGCGCTCGCGAGGCCAGGCGGGCCGAGGGGCGAGAACCTGCTACCCTCGTGCGCCTTCGATGTGGGGCATCCTCGCCGCCGTCGCCCTGGTCGCGATCAACGGCTTCTTCGTCGCGGCGGAATTCTCGATGATGCGGGTGCGCCTGCCGCACCTGGAGCGCCTCGCCAAGCGCAACGTCCGCGGGGCGGCGCAGGCCGTCCGAATCGTCTCCCAGATCGAGCGATACCTCTCGGCCTCGCAGATCGGCATCACGCTGGCCTCGCTCGCCCTCGGGTGGATCGGCGAGCCGGCGCTCGCGAGCGTCATCGAGCGCGCCTCGATGCGCGTGCTCGGCCGATCGACCGGCCCGAGCGCGCACGGGAT
>JAJXTK010000423.1 GCA_021783935.1 Myxococcales bacterium
TCGCAGGCTGTGCGATGAGTCCGCGCCCGACCGATTTTCTCCCGCGTCATTCCTCGGTCTTTCGCGCGATTCACCACAGCCTGCTGACGGTCACAGTTTCCGCAGGCCGTTTTTCAACGGCCTGCTAGATCGGATCGCCCATGCGGGGCCATTCGCGGCTCGTCGTCGTTCTGTCGCTGTCGCTCGGGCTCGGGGTCGCCGCGAGCGCGTCGTCCACGCGTGTCGCCGCCGAGGACCTTCAGACCGACTCGACGACGAAGGTGCTCTCGCCCGATCCGGGGACCACGACGCTGACGCCGTCCGGGCCGACGACGAAGCCGGGCGCTCCGGTGGGCTCGGGGCCCGCCAACGGGCCGTCGTCGAGCCCCGCGTCGCCCCCGGTCACCGAGCGACGCGCGCCTCCGATCGCCTCCGCGCCGCCCGCCGACGACGCGAGCGCGACCGCGCCGGGCGACGACGCGTCGAGCGCCCCTGCCGTCGCGCCGCCCCAAGCCTCTGCGAGCGCGCGCGCGTCTTCTCGCGGGCCGCTGCTCTTCGAACGCCGCTCGATTTCGCTCGGGGCGGCGGACCTCGCCGTCTCGCTGCGCGCGCCGAAGGATTGGCCGGAGCTTGCCAAGGAGCGCCTGCCCGAGGTCGCGCCGAACCCGGACGTGACCCTCGCCGTCGAGCGAGGCTTCGGAGTGCACGACCCCCTCGGGAGCCCCCCCGACCTGCGCGAGGTCGTCATCGCGTGCGGCAAGGGGTCGGCCGAGTACTGGGCCGACAACATCCGCGACGCGGCCTTCACGGAGATGATCGCCGCGGTCGAGAGCGAGGCGAAGAAGTACAGCGACCTGTCGTCGATCGACCCCGACCCGCAGCGCCCCGCGGGCAGCCGGATCGAGCAGCCGTTCGCGGCCGAGGCGAAGCTCTCGGGCCCGAGCAAGGCGAAACAGGGGAACGAGTCGGCGAAGCTCCAGGGGCTCTCGTTCCTCGGCTTCTACAAGGACGGCTCCACGACCAACGTGCTCGCCTGCACCATCACGTGCGCGAACGTCGTCGAGGGGAACGACCCCGGCGTCTGCGGCGACGTCATCGGGTCGATCGAGGTTTCCGGCTCGTTCGTGCCCGCGCCGAAGCGATCGTGGCTCGCGCAGTCGGTCTTCGCGCTCAAGCAGAACCCGACGGTGATGTGGCTCGCCGTGATCGGCGGCGTCTTTGCGCTGCTGTTGCTGATCCTCGTGCCGCTCCTGCTGCTTCGGCGCCGACGCTCCTCCGCCACGGGCGAGCACGATGGGAGCGACGATCACGACGCCGACGACGAGCACGACGACGGCTACGACGAGGGGTACGAGGCTGGGCTCGCCGCCGCGCGCGCGCAGGCGCTCGCCGCCGTGGAAGGGCTGACGGCCAGCGCGCCGCCGCCGGACGGCTACTACGATCCGACGACGCTCGCGCGACGAGGCTGAGGGGAGCTTCCGGGTGCACCCGACGGGCGAGCGCGTCATCGGGTGGGGCTTCCTCGGCTCGACGTCGCCCACCCCCGCGATGTCGGAGGTCGACGCCCTCGGCAACGTGCTGATGGACCTCGCGTTCACCAACGGCTCGCGCAGCTACCGCGTCGTGTAGGTCGGGCTCGACGAGCTCGACCTCGACGTGCCGCGCAAGAGCGCGGTCGCGGTCGCGCCGCAGCGCAGAGCGCGACACGCGCGACGCCCCCGCAAGCTCACGCCTGCGGGGGCCTAAAACCACCGACGCGCGCGAGGCTCAGTTCGTCTTCTGCGCCTGCTGCGCCGGCGTCGCCGTGCCGCCCGGCGTCGTGGTGCGCGGCTCGGTCGTCGCGCCCCCGTCCCCCTCGGCCTTCTCGACCGGCTTCGGCATCGACTCGAGCGCGTACTCGAGCACCTGGTCCATCTTCTGGACCCAGCAGAACTCGATCGCGTCCTGGACCTCCTTGGGCACCTCGTCGAGGTCGGCCTTGTTGCGCTCCGGCGCGATGATGCGCTTGATGCCGGCGCGGTGGGCCGCGAGGACCTTCTCCTTGAGGCCTCCGATCGGCAGCACGCGGCCGCGCAGGGTGATTTCGCCCGTCATGGCCACGTCGTGCCGCACGCGCAGGCCCGTGAGCAGCGAGACGAGCGCGGTGAGCATCGTGACGCCCGCCGAGGGGCCGTCCTTCGGCATGGCGCCGGCCGGGATGTGGATGTGCAGGTCGCGCTTCTCGAGGAAGTCCTTGGCGATGCCGTACTGCTCGGCGCGCGAGCGGACGAACGAGAGCGCCGTCTGCGCCGACTCCTTCATGACGTCGCCGAGCTGCCCGGTGAGCTGCAGCTTGCCGGCGCCGTGCATGCTCGTCGCTTCGATGAAGAGGATCTCGCCTCCGACGCTCGTCCACGCGAGCCCCGTCGCGACGCCCGCCTCCTCGGTGCGCTCGGCGACCTCGGAGGTGAACTTCGGCGCGCCGAGGTACTCGTGCAGGTCGTCGACGTTGGCGATCTTCCGCGGGGTTAGGTCCCCTTCTGCGACCTTGACCGCGACGCCGCGGATCACGTCGGCCACGCGACGCTCGAGCGAGCGCACGCCCGCCTCGCGCGTGTAGAAGTCGATGATGGCCTCGATGGCCTCGTCGGTGATCTCGAGCAGCGGCAGCGCGCCGGTCGGCGAGGCCGTGCCGGCTCGGGCGAGGCCGTGCTCCTCGAGCTGCTTGGGCACCAGATGCCGCCGCGCGATGGCGAGCTTCTCGCGGCGCGTGTAGCCGGGGATCTCGAGGATCTCCATGCGGTCGCGGAGCGGCGCGGGAATCGGATCGGCGACGTTCGCCGTGGCGACGAACATCACGTTGGAGAGGTCGTAGGGGATCTCGAGGTAGTGATCGGCGAAGGTGTTGTTCTGCTCGGGGTCGAGCACCTCGAGGAGCGCCGCCGCCGGATCGCCGCGGAAGTCGTGGCCGATCTTGTCGACCTCGTCCATCATGAAGATGGGGTTCACGGTGCCGGCCTTCTTCATCCCCTGGATGATCTGACCGGGCAGGGCGCCGACGTACGTGCGGCGGTGGCCGCGGATCTCGGCCTCGTCGTGCACGCCGCCCAGCGAGATGCGGTGGAACTTGCGCCCGAGCGCGCGCGCGATCGAGCGGCCGAGCGAGGTCTTGCCGACGCCGGGCGGCCCGATCAGGCAGAGGATCGGGCCCTTCTTGTCTTGCTTGAGCTTGCGGACGGCGAGGTACTCGAGGATGCGCTTCTTGACCTTCTCGAGGCCGTAGTGGTCCTCGTCGAGGACCTTGCGCACGGCCGAGATGTCCATGATGTCCTGCGTGGACTGGTGCCACGGGATGTCGAGGATCCAGTCGAGGTAGGTGCGCACGACCGTGTACTCGGCCGAGCCGACCTGCATGGCGCGCAGGCGCTTGAGCTGCTTCTTCGCGACCTGCTCGGCCTCGTGCGGCAGCTGCGCCTTGGCGATGCGCTCCTCGAGCCCGTCGAGGTCGCCCTGATCGCCGTCGTCCTCGCCGAGCTCCTCCTTGATGGCCTTGAGCTGCTGGCGCAGGACGTACTCGCGCTGGTTCTTCCCCATGTCCTCCTTGATTTGCGAGTTGATCCGCTCGCGCATCCGGAGGACCTCGAGCTGCCGGGTCAACAGGCGCAGCACCATGCGGATGCGCTCGTTGACCTCGGTGGTCTCGATGATCTTCGCCTTCTCTTCGATCTGCGCGTCGAGGTTCGCGGCGACGAGGTCCGCGAGCGCGCCTGGGGCCTGGATGCTGTCGATGAGCGAGCCCGCCTCACGCGGGAGCTCGGGCATCAGCTGGATGACCTGCTTGGCGATGTCGCGCAGGCTCATCGCCAGCGCCTCGGCCTCGACCTCGTTCGACGAGGCCTCCGGCAGCCGCTCGATCTTCGCCTTCAGGTAGGGCGCGGTCTGGTGGACCTTGCCGAGCTTGATGCGGCTGATCCCCTGCAGAATGAGCGAGTAGTTGCCGCTCGAGTGCTTCAGCGCCTTGAGGACGCGGGCCGCGCACCCGTACTGGTAGAGGTCGTCTTGACCGGGGTCGTCGGTCGCCGAGTCCTTCTGGGCGAAGATCGCGATGACCGGCGATCCGAGGTTGTCGACGTCCTCGACGAGGGCGACCGACTTCTCGCGGCCGACGTCGAAGGGCGCGACCGCGCCCGGGAACAGGACGGCGTTGCGGATCGGCAGCACAGGCAGATCGTCTCCGAACTGGATGTCTTCGTCGGGGCGCGCCTTTTTCTCGGACATTCGTGGCTCCTGGGGTGCCGGCTCTCGGGGCTCTCGGGGTCTCGAATCGGGGTCGGAAGGCCCGATCGTTCTTGCATAGTGAAAATGCGCGTCGAGCGCGAACTGTTTCGAAGATGCGCGAAAGCCGCGATCGGTTCGTCTGCGAGGCCTCGGGCCGGCGCATTTCGGCCCTGGTGTCGGCGCGCCACGGACGCGGCGCCCCGAAGATGCGAGCCTCGACGGCGCGGTCACGGTTCGCCCTCGTCGTGCCCACGATGGGGCTCGAGCGGCGTGGTCCAGGAGAGGACCCACGCGACCAGAGCGCGCGGCGCTCCCCCTCGAGGCGCCCCGCGTCATCGCGTCGGCTCAACGCGGCGTCGTGGCCGACGGCGCAGCGACTGCGGGGCGAGCAAGCAGGTCGCGCGCGTGGTCGCAGGCCTCGCGCACCTTCGGGCTCGTCTCCGCTGCCTCGAGGTGCTCGACGGTGACGTTCTGGAGGTAGCGACGACAGGCCTCGATCGCGGCGCCGTGAGCTTCGAGCGCGACGTACGCCACGGTGAGCAGCTTGCCGATGCGCGCCTGCTGCGGCCGCGTCGCGTCGCCGAGGCCGACGAGCCGCTCGCCGAGCCCGACCGCGTCGATCCATCGGCCGTCGCGCACGAGCGTGTGAAGCTCCGGCAGGCGCTCGTCGATCTCCTTCTGCCGCGCGCGCGCCTCGCCGCCGGCCTCGCTCCGGACCAGCTCCCGCGCGCGCTCGGCCTGCGCCTTGCCGAGCGCCGTCAGCGGCAGATCGACCAGCGGGATCAGCACGGCCTGGCCACGCCGCAGATCGTTGCCGGGCAGGTCGTTGAACACCACGAGCTGCCAGGCCAGCATCTTGTCGCCGAGGTAGCGCTGCGCGAGGTCGAAGACGTTCTCGTCGTCGCCGGCCACGTGCCGCAGCACGTACGGAATCACGATCTCGGTGCCCGGCTCCGGTGGGGTCCAGGGCTTCTGCCCGTTCGCGCCGGCGAGGATGTGCGCGCGATCCGCGGCGCCGAGGAAGCGATCCGCGAGCTCCGGCCAGCTGTCGCCGAGGGTCGTCCGCCAGTGCCCGAGCGCGGGGACCTCGAGGCGCATGCCGGCCGCGATCGAGCTCCCGCCGTGGACGTCGAGGGCGTTGGCGCCGACGAGCACGTATTCGAAGTCCGCGCGGCCATACATGTCCTTGGCGATCGACGCGAGCGTCTCCCCCTTGCGGACCACGTGCGTGAAGGCGCGCGCGTCGCCGACCCCCGTGCCGAGCGCGAGCCCGATCGCGAGCCCGAGCCGCGCGGCGATCGCGAGCGTGCGCAGCGAGCGGCGAGGCGCGCGGGCGATCATGGCGTCGTCGCCGAGCTGAGCGTGGAGGGGACGCCGAAGGGGGAGCGCGAGCCGTCCGAGGCGATCGGCGCGACCGACGGCGTCGGGGCGGCTGGCGCGAACTCGTCGGCGTGCGCAGGGGTCGGGACGTCGAGCGCGACGTCGAGCGTGCGGCTCTCGCCCGCCTTGAGCTCGACCACGCGCCGCTGGGTCGAGGCAGCCGGGTGCGCGAAGGTCACGACGTGCCGGCCGGCTCGCACGACCAGCGGCGCGCCGCCGGGCGTGACGGCGACGCGCTGGCCGGCGAGG
>JAJXTK010000424.1 GCA_021783935.1 Myxococcales bacterium
GCCGAGGCACGGTTGCCTGCGCGCGTTCGCGCCACGCGATCTCCCTTCCCCCGCACCGCGGGGGAAGGGCGGGGATGGGGGCTGTAACAGCGACGATCGCGCTCAGGGCGGGATCCCGACCCGCCGACGCTCAGCTCACTGCCAGTGCCCCGGCACCCAGCGATGGCGCCCGTCCTGAATGCGCTCCCAGTGCCCCGGAATCCACGCCGCGCCCGCGCGAGGCTGGCGTTGCCAGTGGCCGGCGACCCAGACCCAGCGACCACGCCACGCCCAGTGGCCGGCGACCCAGACGTGGTTGGGCGAGGGGCGCGCGGTGATCACCTCTTGCTGCGGAGGCGGCGGCTGCTGGGCGACCTCGACGTCGCCCTGCTGCTCCTCGGCGACGACGGGCTCGTTGGTCGCTGGCGGCGGCCCCGCATACGTGCGCACGACGCAGGCCTCTAGGGCCCCCACTGCAATGAAGGCAACAAGCACGGAATGAAGCTTCCCCATGCCGCAAAGGGGAGCGCCCGAAGGCGACGCTGTCAATCTCGTGGCGCCGACATCCGTAGGCGACGTGTGCACGTCACAAAACGGCGAGCGCCCCGCGCCGTCGAATGAATAAAGCGCGGGACGCCCGTTTGCAGTCCGGCACGCGCCGGACGCGCCTCCACTATTCCGCGGCGGCCGCCTTCGGCGCGGCGCCCTCGGAGCCGGTCGCCGACACGATTCGCATGCCGTAGAACGAGCGGTAGACGAAGACGAGCGAGACGAGGAAGAACGCCGCCGAGAGGATCCTCGGCAGGTCCGAGCCGCCCTCCTTCATCTGCTCCGCGAGCTCGACGGCGAGCAGGCCGAAGAGCGTCGTGAACTTGATGACGGGGTTCAGGGCGACCGAGGAGGTGTCCTTGAATGGATCGCCGACGGTGTCGCCGACGACGCACGCCGCGTGCAGCTCGCTCCCCTTCTCCTTGAGCTCGACCTCGACGACCTTCTTCGCGTTGTCCCACGCGCCGCCGGCGTTCGCCATGAACAGCGCCTGGAAGAGGCCGAAGAGCGCGATCGAGATCAGGTAGCCGATGAAGAAGAAGCTGTCGAAGAACGCGAACGCGAGGGTCGAGAAGAAGATCGTGAGGAAGATGTTGAACATCCCCTTCTGCGCGTAGACCGTGCAGATCTCGACGACCTTCTTGCTGTCCTCGACGCTGGCCTTCTCGACCCCCTCGAGCTTGATGTTGGCCTTGATGAACTCGACGGCGCGGTAGGCGCCGGTCGAGACGGCCTGCGTCGAGGCGCCCGTGAACCAGTAGATCACCGAGCCGCCGGCGATGAGGCCGAGCAGGAACGGCGGGTAGAGGAGCGAGAGCCTGTCGACGTCGTGCGTGAAGCCGCCGGTCAGCGCCACGATGATCGCGAAGATCATGGTGGTCGCGCCGACGACGGCGGTGCCGATCAGCACCGGCTTCGCGGTGGCCTTGAAGGTGTTGCCGGCGCCGTCGTTCTCCTCGAGGAAGTGCTTGGCCTTCTCGAACTGGACGTCGAAGCCGTACTGCTTCTTGATCTCGGCCGGCGCCTCGGGGAGCGACTCGATGATCGAGAGCTCGTAGACCGACTGCGCGTTGTCGGTCACCGGGCCGTACGAGTCGACGGCGATGGTGACCGGCCCCATGCCGAGGAAGCCGAAGGCGACGAGGCCGAACGCGAAGACGGCCGACGGGTCGAACCCGTTGACCATCATGATCGCGCCGACGCCCATCTTGCTGATGTAGTACGCCGAGCCCATCAGCCCGAGCAGGATCATGCCCATCCAGTAGGCGCTGAAGTTGCCCGCGGTGAGGCCGGCGAGGATGTTGAGCGAAGCGCCCCCCTCGCGCGAGGCCGTGACGACCTCCTTCACGTGACCCGACTCGGTCGACGTGAAGACCTTGATGACCTCGGGGATGATCGCGCCGGCGAGCGTGCCGCAGGTGATGATCGCCGAGAGCTTCCACCAGAGGTTGCCGTCGCCGAGGTTCGGGATCAGGAACTTCGAGACGATGAACGTCAGCACGACGGAGACGCCCGACGTGATCATCACGAGCTGCGTCAGCGGCTGCTCGAAGTTCATCTTGTCGGCGTTGAGGAAGCGCCCCTTGGCGATGACGTCGTTGATGAAGTACGAGACGGCCGAGGCCATCACCATCACGATGCGCATCACGAAGATCCAGACGAGCAGCTGGACCTGCACCGTCGGATCCTTCACCGCGAGCAGGATGAACGAGATCAGCGCGACGCCCGTGACGCCGTAGGTCTCGAAGCCGTCGGCCGACGGGCCGACCGAGTCACCCGCGTTGTCGCCGGTGCAGTCGGCGATGACGCCCGGGTTGCGCGCGTCGTCTTCCTTGATCTTGAAGACGATCTTCATCAGGTCGGAGCCGATGTCGGCGATCTTCGTGAAGATGCCGCCGGCGATGCGGAGCGCCGAGGCGCCGAGCGACTCGCCGATCGCGAAGCCGATGAAGCACGGGCCCGCGAGGCTGCCCGGGATGAAGAGCAGGATGGCGAGCATCAGGAACAGCTCGACCGAGATGAGCAGCATGCCGATGCTCATGCCGGCCTTGAGCGGGATCGCGTAGGTCGGGAACGGCTTGCCCCTGAGCGCGCCGAACGCCGTGCGCGAGTTCGCGAAGGTGTTCACGCGGATGCCGAACCAGGCGACGGCGGTCGAGCCCGCGATGCCGATCAGCGAGAAGAGCAGGATGATGGCGACCTTCGCGGCCTGGCCATCCGCGAAGTAATGCTGCGCGACGCCGAAGTAGTAGACGATGATCGCGCCGATGAAGACCTCGAGGATGAGGATGAACTTCAGCTGCGTGATCAGGTAGGTCTTGCACGTCTCGTAGATCAGCTCGCTGATCTCGAGCATCGACTTGTGCACCGGCGCGCTGCGAAGCTGCGTGTAGATCGTGAGCGCGAAAACCATCCCGAGCGCGCACACCGCGAGGCCTCCCAAAAGGAGGTTGTGGCCCGAAATGCCACCGAGGAAGCTCGCGATCTTCGCGTCCGACAGGTTCGGGACGATGAGGTTCGCTTCGCCGCCGCTCTTGTGCTGGGTCCCCTCGCCCGCCCACGCGACGCTGCCGACGAGGGCCAGCACGAACGCCACGAGCACGCCGAGCCACTTCGGGCCCGCCCGGCGCGCGCCTGGCGTCTGGTTGTTCCGTTTCATGATCTCTCCTGGAGCATCGGCGACCAGGCGGACGGCTGCGAACGAGCAGACGGCCTCATGGCCGCGTCTCTCGAGGGGTTGGCCGCCTGCACCGGCAGACGCTTCAGCACGCCTCGTCGGCAGGGCGAAGTCGACGACTCCGCCACGTGCGTCGGGGCCCTCTATCCGATTCGGAGGCGGTCTGCCACTGCGTTGCGTCGAACACGTAACCCAGAAATGAGGCACGCCTGGTCACGAGGCCGCGAAGCGCCGCGCGCCCGCGCAACGCGCGGCGTTCGAGACGACGCCGCCCGGCCCCGCGCGCGCAGGTGCCGGGCGTCCTGAGGGGGCCGGTTCGAGCTACTTCTTCACCGCGCTGAGCGCGAGGAAGTGGAACTTCGAGATCTTCGCCTGCATGAGGGTGAACATCACCTCGGTCATGACGCGGAAGCTCGTATAGCGATCGAAGACGACCATCGCCTCCACGCCCTTCTTCTTCTTCTGGTCGGCGACCGCTTCGGCCACCTTCACGGGGTTCTCGAGCGCGCTCAACAGCGGCGTGATCTCGATGTCCTCCGCCTTGCCGTGCACCTTGTAGCGCTTGTCGAAGCCGGCGCTCGAGTCACCGGTGCAGAACGCGAGCCGGTAGCTCTCGTTCGGCTTCGGCTGCTCGGCGGCCGAGCGGAAGCACTTGGGGACCTCGACCCCCGTCAGCTCGCTGCCGTTGACCAGGATGCGGTCGGCCGACACGACGATCTGGATGCCCTCGGTCGCGGGCTCCCCCTCCAGCAGCGACGACGGCAGCGCGAGATCGCTCGTCTGCGGCAGGTTCGCCGAAGACGATGAGAGGCTCTTGAGGAGGAACACCAGGATGATGGTCATCATGTCCATCATCGCCGTGATGTTCAGGAAATTCGCTTCGTGCGGGTGCGCCCGGCGGCGCGTCTCCTTGCGGAGGAGCGCCTTGAACTTCGCCGGGGAGACCCCCTTCTGCTGCGCCATTCGTCGATCTCCGTGGGCCTACTTCGAGCCGCTGAGAACGGTGAAGATGACGTCGGGAAAGAGCTGACCACACTTGGTCGTGTCGTCGCCGCACTCCTTCGCGCACTGCCCGTTGTCGCACACCTGCCGGACCTGATCGCCCGTGGACGGGTCGACCTCGGCGGGGCACTTCGCCTGGCAGCCACCCGCGCCGTCGCCGCGAGTCGCGTCCATCACGTTGACGATCTCCTGGAAGGGAACGTTGGGGTTCGCCGTGAGGAGCACCTGGCTGTCGTGGTGCGCGACCTCGTACTTGTCCTTCACGTAGCGAAGGCACTTGCGCAGCCCTTCGACGTCGTACTTCTTGTTCCCCTCGTTGCCGGCGCCCGCCGCGTCGATTCGCGGCACGGTGACCCCCGAGGCGGTCTCCTTGCAGCCGGTGCCGAGCGAGCCCCCCTTCGCCTTGACGTAGTAGCCGTCGGTCGTGACGAGGATCGTGAGGTTGAGCGACTCGTCGGCGAGCGCCTTGGCCTGGACGCCCGCCCTGCCGGAGCGCGGCGCGTTCGCGTCCAGCGTGACCGTGAAGGTGACGCTGATGCTCGCGAGCACGAACATCATCACGTTGGTGATGATGTCGAGGAACGGAACGATGTTGAGCTCGCCCGCCTCCTCGGACTCGTCGATCTCCTTCGGGGCGGAGAGCCGACGGATCTTCGAGCGCTGCGCGGCGGTGAGCTTCTCGCCCGCGCGCGCGGCTGCCTCGAGGTACGGGTTGTTGGTGTTGGACATCCTCTGCTCCTCGGGGGTCCAAGGCGCGCTCGCGGGGAGCCGCGCCCTCGGTCGATCGACACGAGCGCGGCGAGCCGGGTTCCCCCGGGCCGCCGTGCGGCGCGATCAGCCCTGACCGCCGCGCTGGATGGCCAGCAGGTTGAAGATCCGCTCCTGCGTCGCGTCGATGTCGTGCTGGATCTTCTTCGCGTTCGTGTTGAGCAGCAGGTGCGTGATCATGCAGGTCACCGCGATGAAGAGACCGAACGCGGTGTTGACCATCGCTTCCGAGATGCCTTGCGCAAGCTTCTGCTGACGCTCGCTCGCGGGCATGTTCGGGTTCGACACGGCGCCGAACGTGCGGATCAGGCCGAAGACGGTGCCGAGCAGACCGATCAGGGTGGCGATGTTCGCCATCGACCAGAGCGACCCGATGCGCTTTTCGACCTCGGGCTTCAGCTCGGCGGCCTTCTCGGAGAGCTGCGAGTCGATCTCGTCGGGCCCGCGGTTCGCGACGGCGAGGCCGCTCTTCACGAGCTGGAGGATCGGGTAGGCGCCGTTGCCGGCCTCGCAGAGCTTGATCGCGCGGTCGAGGTTGTTCGCGTGCACGAGCTTGCGGATCTGCGCGAAGAACTCCCGCGAATTCACGCGATACTTCGCCAGCTGGAAGACCGTCCTCTCGATGACGATCGTGACGACGATCGCCAACATGCTGAGGTTGACGTACATCGCGGGCCCGCCCTGCTGGAACGCAGTCACGAGGCCGCCGCCCCCAGAAGACCCCTCGGACGCAGACGCCGAAGCCAACGACGCCAACGCGCTGACCGCCGTATCCACGAGCGAAACCATCCCAGGCTCCTTTCCGCAGTCCTTCGTCCGAGAAGGAGGCTGCCGTCGTCCCCAGACGTCGCAACCTCACGAGTGTCCGTCGAGATCGGA
>JAJXTK010000425.1 GCA_021783935.1 Myxococcales bacterium
GCCTCGAGCGTCTTGACCAACGGCTCGGGCGGCTCGAGCCCGCGGACGTCGAGCACGACGACCTCGTCCTCGACGGCCCCCTCGGGCTCCGCCGGCGCCGCGCCCGCGCGGGCTTCGCGCAAGAACCACACGCGCCAGTCCTCGTCGCCGAGGCGCTCGGCCGCGTGCGTGAAGCCGAGCTTGCCGAGCACCGCGTAGAGCGGCGCGGGCTCGAAGATCGCGCGCACGCGCAGCACGTGGCCGACCGGCAGCGCGCGCGCCGCGTCCATGATCCCGCGAAACGGCTCGCGTCCGGCGCGCAGCTCGTCGCGCACGTCGAGATCCGCGATGCGCGCGGCGTCGATCGCGAGGAGCGAGGCGGGGAGCGGCGGCGGATCGGCCTGTTGCCCGGCACGCGGCAGCGGCGCGCCCGACGAGCCCGTGCCCGCGAGCGCGGCGTTGAGCCGCTCGACCAGCGCGTCGGCGTCGACCCCCGCGACGCGCGCGGCTTGCTCCACGGTGACGAGCTTGGCCAGCGTGCGGCGCAGCGCCCGGCTGCGCAGCTTGGCGAACGCGGGCGAGGCGCCGACGAACACCTCCACGAGCCGCTCGTCACGCGCGAGGACCGACGCGACCCGATCGGATCTCCGCACGATCACGGCTGCCCCGCGGGCACGATCCTCGAGATGGACCGCGGCGTGGTCACGCCTGAGGATCGCGCGGCGTGAGGGAGCGCCACGGCCTGCTAGATCGGCATCCCGACCGAGCGGTACAGCTCGACGTACGCGAGGGCCCGGTGGTCCCACGAGTGGTTCGCGCGCATCGCGTTCTGGCGCAGCGCCTCGCGCGCCCCGCGATCGCGCCCGATGGCGCGCGCCCACTCGAGCGCCTCCAGCAGGGCGCCGGCCTCGTCGGGGCCGCCGTCGTAGAGGATGCCGGTCGCGCCGCCGACGTCGTGCTGGTTGTGAAGCCGCTGGACCGTGTCGACGAGGCCGCCGGTCGCGCGCGCGACGGGGATCGATCCGTAGCGCATGGCGTACAGCTGCGCGAGCCCGCACGGCTCGAAGCGCGAGGGCATCGCGAACAGATCCGAGGCGCCGTAGATGCGGCGCGCGAGGCCGTCGTCGAAGGCACGCCGGTAGGCGATGCGGCCGGGGTGCGCGAGGCAGAGGTAGTGCAGGCGCTCCTCGAGGCGCGCGTCTCCTTCGCCGAGCGCGGCGATCTGGCCGCCGCCGCGCACGAAGGCGTCGGCGACGTCGCCGAGCAGATCGATCCCCTTCTGGTGGGTGAAGCGCGAGACGACGCCGAGGATCGGCGGATCGTCGCGGCCGCCCTGCGAGAGCCCGAGCTCCCAGCGCAGCGCCGCGCGCCCGAGCTCGCGCGGCTCCGGGTCGCTGGCCGAGAAGTTCACCGGCAGCTTCGCGTCGGCGGCCGGATCCCACGTCTTGGTGTCGATGCCGTTGGGGATGCCCGACAGCTTCGCGTCGATGGCGCGCAGAACGCCGTCGAGGCGGTGGCCCAGCTCGCGCGTCTGGATCTCACGCGCGTAGCTCGGAGACACGGTGGTCACGCGGTCGGCGAGCAAGAGCGCGCCCTTCATCAGGTTGAGCGCGCCGAAGTGCTCGAACCAGCGGTGGTAGTCCCCCCAGCCGATGTCGAGCCACGGCGTCTCGGAGGCGGGCAGCTCCCCCTGGTAGGCGAGGTTGTGGATGGTGAAGACGGTCGGCACGCCGCGGATCGCAGAGGCGACGGTGCGCGCGTAAAGCATCGAGAGCGCCGCGTGCCAGTCGTGCGCGTGCACCACGCCGATGGGGCCGAGCCCCTTGGAGCGCGCGAGCACCGACGCGATGGCGATCGCCGCTTTGGACAGGATGGCGAAGCGAAAGGCGTCGTCGCCGTAGCCGTAGAGCTCGCCGCGCGAGAGGTGCACCGCGTCGACGAAGTACGTGGTGGCCGCGCCGCCGTGGGTCTTGGCCTCGTAGACGTGCGCGCGGATGGTCTGCCCGCCGACGGCGAGGTCGATCGGCAGGGGCCACGGCCGCAGCGCGCCGAAGCCGCCGAGCGAGGCGAACTTCGAGACGCCGTAGCGGCCCGTGACGATGCGCACGTCGACCCCCGCGCGATCGAGCGCGGGCGGGAGCCCCGCGAGCACGTCGCCGAGGCCGCCCGCCTTGTGGAAGGGGGCGAGCTCGGAGGAGACGTGCAGCGCGATGGGCTTCATCGGCAGCTTCGACCCTTAGCACGGCCCGGCATGGCGCGGACGCCGAAGCTGGCCGCGCGGCCGCCGAAATCCGCGCGCGGACGCGCCGCGGCGAAGCTCCGCGCTCGCCTCGCGGGCTCGATTTGGCTACGTCGGCGACGTGAGCGAGGCACCGCGCGACTGGACGATTCGCGACATCGTCGGCTGGATGGCCGACGACCTGAAGAAGCGCGGGGTCGAGAGCGCGCGGCTCGACGCGGAGCTGGTCGTCGCGCAGGCGCTCGGCCTCGATCGCGTGCAGATCATCATCCAGTCGCAGCGGCTGCTCGCCCCCTCCGAGCTCGACGCCGTGCGCGCGCTCTTCAAGCGACGCCGCACCCTCGAGCCGGTCGCCTACCTGCGCGGCGAGCGCGAGTTCTACGGGCGTGCGTTCAAGGTCGATCGACGCGTGCTGGTGCCTCGCCCCGACACCGAGATCCTGGTGCAGGTCGCGCTCGACCGGCTCGCCGGTCGTGAGCTCTACGCACGCGTCGCCGATCTGTGCACCGGCAGCGGCTGCGTCGGCATCACGTTGAAGCTCGAGCTGCCGACGATCACGCTCGACGCGACGGACCTCTCCGACGGCGCGATCGCCGTCGCGCGCGCCAACGCCCAGCGCCTCGGCGCGGTGTTCGGCTGCTCCTACCGGCACGGCGATCTCTTCGAGCCGCTCCGCGACGCGCGCGGCGCCCCCGCGCACCGCTACGAGCTGGTGGTCGCGAACCCCCCCTACATCGCGCACGGCGAGATCGCGACCCTGCAGCCGGACATCCGCGATCACGAGCCGCGCCTCGCCCTCGACGGCGGCGGCGACGGCCTGGACATCGTGCGGCGAATCGTCGCCGAGGCCCCCGGCTTCCTCTCGCCGGGCGGCGCGCTCGCCATGGAGATCGGCGCCGAGCAGGCCGGCGCGGTCGCGTCGCTCCTGCTCGCGCGTGGCTTTCGCGACGTGCGACCGACCAAGGACTACGGCGGTCACGAGCGCGTCGTCAGCGGCCTCTTCGGTTAGGCTGCGGCTCGCCCGCCATGCAATTCGATCCGTACGCAGCGCCTTCTGCCGCCGCGCCGCCGCCGGTCGGGGGGCCCGCCCCCTCGATGGGCCCGCAGCCGTGGGAGCCGAGCGAGGTCATCAAGGACGCCTGGGAGAAGATGAAGCCGCACGCCGGCGTGGTCATCGGGGCCACGGTCTTCGCCAACGTGGTCTCGAGCATCCCGAACAGCCTCGTGACGATGCTCGTCTCGCTGCGCCTGCTCTCGCGGCACGACCCGTCGTACGGGGTCCTCCACGCCGCGACGACGACGGTCGATCTGGTCATCGCGACCTTCTTCGCCGTCGGGCTCACGCGCATCTACCTCGACGTGGCGCGCGCCCGCGAGCCGCGCTTGGGCGACCTGTTCGCGGGGGTCGATCGCTTCTGGTCCTTGCTGGGCGTGAGCCTGCTGTCGGGCCTGGCGATCTTCGGCGGCGCGCTGTTGTTCGTCGTGCCCGGCGTGATCTTCGCCCTCGGCTTCTCGCTCGCCGCGCAGTTCACGGTCGACGAGCGGCTCGGGACCGTCGAGGCGCTGGCCGCGAGCTGGAACGCGACCAAGGGGCAGCGCGCGCAGCTCCTCGTCTTCTTCTTGCTCGGCCTGCTGCTGATCCTCGCCGGGCTGGTCGCGTGCATCGTCGGCGCCTTCGTGGCGCTGTCGGTGCTCATGACGGCGCTCGCCGTGATCTACACGCGCATCACGGGGCGCACCGGCGCCGCGATGCCCCCGCCGCCGCCGACGTACGGCCCACCGCCCGGCTACGGCCCACCGCCGGGCTACGGTCCGCCGGGCCAGGCCCCGTAGTCACATCTGCTAGATCGCGGTCGTGCCCTTCGCCGCCCACATCTTCGACCTCGACGGCACGCTCATCGACACCATGCCGGCGCACCATCGGGCGTGGCAGCGCGCGCTCTCGCCGCACGGCGTGCGCTTCTCTGCCGAGCGCTTCTATGCGCTCGCCGGCGTGCCCGCGAGCGAGATCGTCGCCACGCTCGCCGCCGAGCAGGGGGTCGCGATCGACGTCGAGGCCGTGGTCGACGCGCGCGATCACTACTTCCACGACGAAGAGGAGGCCGCGGCCCTGCCGATCGAGCCGGTCGTCGCGATCGTGCGGCGACACCGGGGCGCGCTGCCGCTCGCGGTCGCGAGCGGGGGGCGGCGCCACGCGGTGATGCGCACGCTCCGCCGGCACGCGATGCACGACTGGTTCGACGCGATCGTCACGGCCGACGACGTCACCCGCTTCAAGCCGCACCCCGACGTGTTCCTCGAGGCGGCCCGCCGGCTCGGCGTCGAGCCGACGCGCTGCTGCGCCTACGAGGACGGCGACCTCGGCCTCGCGGCGGCGCGGGCGGCCGGCATGCACGTGGTCGACGTGCGCGCGCTGCGCTGAGCCGTGGCGCGCGGCCTGCCGCCGGCTCGCCCCGACGATCGGGCTGCCGTGTGTTAGGAGAGAGGGCGCGCCCGCCCTGGCGGGGGTGCGCGAGGGGGGCGTCGTTTGGTCCCCCTCGCTGGGCGCGCGAAGCGAGCCCGTTTCCAGATGGAGCCGACCCGAGCCGAGATGTTCCACCCCGAGCGCGCACTCATCGTCCAGTCCGATCTCTCCGTCCTCGTCGAGGTCGACGCGCCCGACTACCCGGACGCGCGCGCGGCGATTGCGGCGATCGCGGAGCTCGAGAAGTCCCCCGAGCACGTCCACACCTACCGCATCACGCCGCTCTCGATCTGGAACGCGGCCGCCGCCGGGCGCGACGCCGCGAGCGCCAAGGCGGGGCTCGTCGCGCACGCGAAGTACGAGGTGCCGCCGGCCGTGCTCGCGCAGATCGACGACTTCTTCGGCCGGTGGGGCAAGCTCACGCTCGAGGCCGGGCCCGAGCCGGGCGTGCTGGTGCTCGTCTCGCGCGACTCGACCGCGACCGCGCGCATCCAGCGCGACGCCTGGTTCATCGAGCACACCACCTCGCTCGGCGATGCGCGCTGGGGGCTCGGCCTAGTCCACCGCGGCGAGGTCAAGCAGCGCGTGCTGAAGCACGGCTGGCCGGTCGACGATCGCGCCGGGGTGGCCGCGGGCGATCCGATGCCGCTCACGCTGCGCGAAGAGGTCTTCAAGCTGCGCGACTATCAGCGCGAGTCGGTCGACATCTTCCTCGAGTCGGGCGGTCACGGCGTGGTCTGCCTGCCGTGCGGCGGCGGCAAGACGGTCGTCGCCATCGCCGCGATCGCCGCGCTCGGCACCCGCGCGCTCATCCTCGTCACCGGGCACGAGGCGGCCGAGCAGTGGAAGCGCGAGCTGCTCGCGAAGACCTCGCTGAAGGCCGAGCAGATCGGCCTCTACAGCGGCCTCGGCAAGGAGATCAGAGAGGTCACGATCGCGACCTACAGCATCCTCACGGCCGGCGCGAAGACGAAGCTGATGAGGCACTTCGAGACGCTCGTGAAGGAGCCGTGGGGCCTGGTGGTCTACGACGAGGTGCACCTGCTGCCCGCGCCGGTCTTCCGCCTCTCGGCCGCGCTGCAGGCGCGCAGGCGGCTCGGGCTCACCGCGACGCTGGTACGCGAGGACGGCCGCGAGGGGGACGTCTTCTCGCTCATCGGCCCCAAGCGCT
>JAJXTK010000426.1 GCA_021783935.1 Myxococcales bacterium
GCGCGAGGCCCGCGTTGGCGCGGCCGCTCTTGCAGAACGCGCACTCGCCGCACCCCATGACCGCGGGCACGATCACGCTCTTGCCGAGCGCGTGCGCGACGCCGTCGCCCGCGGCGACGACCTTGCCGACGACCTCGTGACCGAGCACCAACGGCAGCGCGTGCTTGGTGCCGGTCGCGCCGCTCGCGTAGGTCAGGTCGGTGTGGCAGAGGCCGCACGCGAGCACCTCGACGACGACGTCCGACGGACCGGGGTCCGCGAGCCTGATCTCCTTCTGCACCAGCGGCTTGCCCGGCGTCTCCAGGAACCACGCTTGTCCAATCGTAGGCATTCTTGCACCTCTCCCCGGCCGGCCACTCGCTGCGAGCGCGCCGCGCGTCGCTGCGACGAGGGACATCCTCCCGAGGCAAACGCCCTTCGTCAAACGGCATTTCATGACTCGGCATGACTCGAGTCGCCGCGGTTGATCGGGAGTGCATCAAGGCTTGGTCGCCATTGGGTGACCATGACTTATTTTGCAGGCTCGATTGCGACACAAGCAATATACTGCATCCATGACGCAGGCGGACGTGCGTCCGTCCGCGGTGGTCGCGCTCGAGGCGACGCCATACCCGCCCCCCGAATGGCCGCGAGCGCGGAGCGGTGATGCCGAGTCTTCGATGAAATGACGAGAGGGCGCCCGGCACGCGGCCCGAGCGCCCTCTGTCGGCGATCGCGGGGGCGATCGCGCTCGATCACTTCTTCTTCTTCTTCTTGTCGTCCGGCTTCGCGGGGCCGGCGGTCGCGGCGGCGGCGGCGTCGACCGACGCGTTGTCCTCGGCCTTCTCGACGTTGGTGCGCAGCGTCTTGAGGTTCGCGACCGTCGCCGCCTCCTCGTAGACGAGCGCCACGTTCGCGCCGGTGGAGTCCTGGCGGCCGGTGTTGTCGACCAGGCGGATCTGCGTGGTGCCGTCGAACCAGACGACGCGCGCGGGCGTCGTCGTGAGCGTGCCGTAGTAAGAGGCGCTCGGCGTCTTCGCCGCGACGAGCTGCCCCTTCTCGCCGAACTCGCCGTTCAGCTTCGAGAGGGCGGCCTGGAACGAGTCGCCGAGCTCGCCCCCCTTGGTGAGGGGGATCGTGTCGTAGATCTTCCAGAGCTTGTCGTTGATGAAGAAGAGGATGCGATCGCCGCCGCCCGGGCGGACCCCCTCGACCGCCGACTCGTTGTTCTTGTAGGTGAATTCGCCCGGCGCCTTGACCTCGTAGCCGCTGACCGCGCCGCCGGTGAAGTCCACTTTTTGGGCGCGGATCTCCTTCTTCTTCTTGTCGCGCTCGCCCTCGAGGTTCGCCTGCACCTTCGGGTTGTAGGTCTTCTCGATCCGGTCCGCGTAGAGCTCGTCGAGCTGCTTGTCGATGATGGAGAAGACCTCGTTGGAGGCCATGCCCCAGTGGTAGGGCGCGAGGCGCGCGTTGATCTTCCCCTTGAGCCCCTTGGCGTCCTCGCCCTTCGGCGCGGTGGCCTCGGCGCCGGAGCCGGAGCTCGAGTCGTCGCCGCTCGACGCGCTCGTGTCGGAGGAGCCGCCGCTCGACTCCGCGGCCTCTTCGGCGGGGTCGTGCCGCGTCGGTGCCTGCGACGGCGGCGCGATGGGCCCGCACGCGACGAGGGCGCCGAGGAGGGAGGCGACGTAGACCCATATCGCTCGCTTCATCGAGATCTCTCCTGATCCAGCGCGGCCGGCGAGCGACCGCTCGTGAACTCGTTTGCGCGCCTGTCGGCCCGCGGACGGGCGGCAGTGTACTCGTTCGAATGCGGCACCGTCGACGCCGGCGGGCCGCTCGGCGACGGCGCTCGAGTGCGGCCGGACCGTACTTTGCCGGTCCGCGGAGAACGCGCGGCAAACCCCCTGGCCCACGCCGACGGACCCCGCTACCCTGCCGGGCCGCCCGCTGGGAGGACACCATGATCGACGACGTCATCAAGGACCTGCAGAGCCACATGGCCAAGGCGCACGAGTCGCTGAAGCGGGACCTCGCGAAGCTCAGGACCGGGCGCGCCTCGGCGACGATGCTCGACGGCGTGCGCATCGACTACTACGGCACCCCCACGCCGCTCACGCAGATGGCCACCGTGAACGTGCCCGAGGCGCGCCTCATCACGGTGAAGCCCTGGGACAAGAGCCAGGTGAAGGCGGTCGAGAAGGCCATCCGCGAGGCGGGCCTCGGCCTCAACCCTCAGCCCGACGGGGATCTCATCCGACTGCCGATCCCCGCGCTCACCGAGGAGCGCCGCAAGGAGCTCGTGAAGGTCGCGCGCAAGAGCGGCGAGGAGGCCAAGGTCGCCATCCGTCACTCGCGTCACGACGCGCTCGATCTGCTCAAGGAGGGGGAGGACTCGGGCGAGATCCCGGCCGACGATCGCGACCGCGCCGTCAAGAAGGTCGAGGACGTCGTCACCGAGGGGATCAAGCAGGTCGACGCGATCCTGGCGCACAAGGAGAAGGACATCATGGAGGTCTGACCCGGCCTCGCCGGTCGGGCCGGGCCGCTCTTGCACTGCTTGACGGACGTACAGGGAGCGTGAAAGCGTCGTACGAGCGGTACCCACCTCCGGAGCCCTCGGCCGCAGCTCGGGGCGACGAGGTCGCTGGCAGGCTCCAGGCGCAGCGGGAATCCAAGTGACGAATGGCGAGCGCAAAGCGATGAGGGCGATCGGCGCCGGACTGAGCGACGTCGGTCGGCAGCGGGAGCACAACGAAGACCGCTTCGTGATGGTGCCCGAGCAGGCGCTTTACGTCGTGGCCGACGGCATGGGCGGGCACCGCGCCGGCGACGTGGCCTCGACCATCGCGACGCAGGAGGTCGCGGAGTTCTTCCGCACCGCCGTCAACGAGGACGTCACCTGGCCGTTCCCCTTCGACGCGAGCAAGACCGAAGAAGAGAACAAGCTCATCACCGGCATCAAGCTCGCGAACCGCAAGATCTTCGACCGCGCGCTCGGCAACCGCGACCTGCACGGCATGGGCACGACGGTCGTCGGGCTGTTGTACTCGCAGAAGAGCAACCGCGTGTACGTCGCCCACGTCGGCGACAGCCGCTGCTACCGCGTCCGCAACGGCGGCATCGAGCAGCTCACGCGCGATCACTCGCTCATCAACGAGTACCTGCAGGCCATGCCGGGGCTGCCGAGCGAGCAGCGCGACAATCTGCCTAAGAACGTCATCACGCGCGCGCTCGGCATGCACGATCACGTGCAGGTCGACACCAAGGTCGACGTCCCGCATCCGGGCGACGTCTACGTGCTCTGCAGCGACGGCCTCTCGGGCATGGTGAGCGATCAAGAGATCGCCGACGTCGTGACCGGCAGCGCGCAGCGCCCCGCGAGCCACGAGGCGCTGAGCCTCGCGGTGCAGCGGCTCATCGCGCTCGCGAACGAGCACGGCGGCGAGGACAACGTCACCGCGATCGCCGTGCAGGTCGACGAGGACGCGCCGGCCATCCTCACCGATCCCGCCACCGAGGCCACGCTCGCCGCCTTCACCGACGAGAACACCATTCCGGGGTGATTGCCCCCCCGCGGCGGCTGCGGGTAGCGTGCGAGCACCATGCTCGCGCTCCAAGGGGCCTTCACCGCCATCGTCACGCCGTTCGACCCCTCGGGGAAGGTCGACGAAGCCGCGCTCGACGCGCTCGTCGATCGGCAAGTCCAAGGGGGCATCGCGGGCGTGGTGCCCGTCGGCACGACGGGCGAGTCGCCGACGCTCGAGGGCGACGAGGCCATCGGGGTCGTCGCCCGCGTGCACAAGCGCGTGGCGGGCCGCTGCAAGGTCATCGCAGGCACCGGCTCGAACAGCACGCGCCACGCGGCGGCGATGTCCAGGCGAGCCGCCGAGGTCGGCGTCGACGCCGTGATGATCGTGATGCCGTACTACAACAAGCCCACGCAGGCGGGCTTGGTCGAGCACGTGAAGCAGGTCGCGGCCGCGGTGCCGAAGACCCCGGTGATCCTCTACAACGTGCCCGGGCGCACCGCCTCGGACCTGCTCCCTGACGCCGTCGAGGCGATCTGCAAGGCGTGCCCGAACGTCGTCGCGATCAAGGAGGCGACCGGCAACATCGTGCGCGCGCAGGAGCTCGTGCGCAGGCTCGGCGATCGGCTCACCGTGCTCTCGGGCGACGACGCGCTGACGCTCGGCATGATGGCGTGCGGCGCCAAGGGGGTCATCAGCGTCACCTCGAACGTCTTGCCGCAGCAGGTGCAGGAGGTCTGCGCGCTCGCCCTCGCCGGCAAGTGGGAGCAGGCCAAGAAGGCGCACCTGCAGCTGCTCCCCGTGCACGACGCGATGTTCCTCGAGTCGAACCCGGGGCCCGTGAAGGGCGCGCTGGTCGATCTCGGCCTGATCCAGCCGATCGTGCGCCCCCCGCTGGTCATGCCGACCGAAGCGACGCGCGCGCGCGTGCGGGAGATCGTCGCGAGCTACAGGGCGGCGCGGGGCGCCTGATGGATCAGCGCCCGAGCCAAGGGAGGATCCCGGTCTCGAACAAGCCCCGCCTCGCGATCGCGGGGGCGACCGGTCGCATGGGGCGCGCGGTGGCGCGCCTCGCGGCAGAGCATCACTTCAGCATCGTCGGCGCGCTGTCGGTGCCCGCCGACGCGGGGCTGAGCATCGAGGGGGTGCGCGTCGTCGCCGATCCGAGCGAGGCGATCGAGAACGCCGAGATCGTGATCGATTTCTCGCACGCCTCCGCGGTGGTGCCGCTCGCCAAGGCGTGCCGCGCCCGCGCGATCCCGCTGGTGAGCGGCACGACGAACCTCGCCGACGACGCGAAGCGCGCCATCGAGGAGCTCGCGAAGGTCGCGCCGGTCTTGTGGGCCGCGAACATGAGCGTCGGCATTCAGCTGCTCGCCGAGATCGTCGAGCAGGCGGCCCGGCGGCTCGGCGTCGGCTACGACGCGGAGATCGTGGAGATCCACCACGGCAAGAAGGTCGACGCGCCGAGCGGCACGGCGAAGCGGCTCGTCGAGGCCGTGCGCGTCGCGCTCGACGCCGACGAGCCGCTCGTCCATGGGCGCGTCGGGGAGGTCGGCGCGCGGCGCAAGGGGGAGATCGGCGTGCACGCGATCCGCGGCGGCGACGTCATCGGCGAGCACACCGTGATGCTGCTCGGGCAGGGCGAGCGCCTCGAGTTCTCGCACAAGGCGACCTCGCGCGACCTGTTCGCCATCGGCGCGCTGCGCGCCGCGCGCTGGGTGCTCGGCCGCCCCGCCGGGCGCTACACGATCAAGGACCTGCTCGGCGGATGAGGCGCGCGCGGCCGCTCGCGGCGCTCGTCGGCGTCGCCCTCGCGACCCTCGGCGGCGACGCCCTCGGCCGCTCCGAGACCGCGGCGCCCAAGCACGGGTGCGCGGTCGAAGGGGTGCGCGTGTTCCTGCACGATCAGGGGGAGGCCTCGACGGTCGAGATCTCGACCAAGCTCTCGCCCATCGGCGGTGCGCGCGCGACGTGCACGGTCGACTGGTCGCGCGTGACGCTCGCCTCGCCCGACGGCGTCGCCGCGACCCCCACCGTCGCGATCGTCGAGAGCTTCGTCGACCACGCGCTCACCCCGCCGCTGATGCTCGCCGACGGGCTCTCGTCCGCGGTGGTGCCGGCGTGGAAGGGGGACGTCGACGAGCGCGGCAAGGTCGTGGCGCTGCGCCTGATCGTCGAAGGCACGGGCGCGGGGCTTCGCGTCGAGCTGCCGCGCGACGCGCTGCCGGGCGGCACGGCGACCGGGGCGCGCGCCGAGCGACGGGTCAAGGGCGCGCGGCCGGTCAAGGCCCGCTTCGGCGCGCTCGGCGAGCTCGAGCTCGCGGCCGAGGGGCCGGGCCCC
>JAJXTK010000427.1 GCA_021783935.1 Myxococcales bacterium
AGCCGATCGACGAAATCCGCGGTGAGCGGTGCGAGGTTCTTCCGGCGCTTCGCCGCGTCCTTGCGCGCCTTGCCGGTCTCCTCGCGCACGTCGTGAACGGCGAGAGACCGGAGCGCGGCGATGCAGATCATTCGCCCTACGGAGCCGACGAGGATGGGTGGGGCGACGTCGGCAAGCTCCAGCACCTGCGCTTCCTGCACGCCGGCGGCAACCGCGTGGGCGCGGACATCCGCTCCTTCTCGGGCCTCTCGCGCCTGCGCGAGCTCTACCTCCCCGGGGCGGGCTGGGCGACGACGCGGGGGCGGCGCTCGCACCGGCGATCTCTGATCGACTTATTCCTGATCGGGCCCTTGGTTCAGCGATGGGCTGTCTCAAGAATGTCGAGAGGATCCGTGACGGTCGGACTGCAGCGGTAGTGTTAGGGTGTCGACCTCCCGCCCAATGGCACGCACCGCTCACTCCCTCGCCGTCCGCTCGTACAAGGTCGGCATCCAGCGTGTCGCGGACCACGTCCGGCGCGACGCGTTGCTCGCTCAGCTCACCGAGAGCCACCGGCGCGCCAAGGTGACGTGGGTCGTCGGGCTGCCCGGCTCGGGCAAGACGTCGCTCGTCGCTCGGTGGATCGAAGAATCGGACGAACGAGCGATGGTCTATCGGCTCGACGCCGACGACGCGGACGGCGCCGCGTGGGTCGACGCGGTCGCCGAAGCGAGCGCGTCCGATCGAAGCTCGCTTCCGGTGTGGTCGCCCGAGAACCAAGCCGACCTCGCCGACTTCGCGCGCCCGTTCTTCGCGGCGCTCACACGCGAGCCGCTGACGCTCGTGATCGACGACGGCCACCGCGTGAGCGACGACGCACCGCTGTTCGCGATGCTCGGCGAAATGCGCGAGGTCGCCGGCGACGCGCTTCGCCTCGTCGTGATCAGCCGCCGCGCGCCGCCGCCGGCGCTCGCACGCGGACTGATCGGTGGCTGGCTCGCGTTGGTCGACGACCTGCGCCTCACGCCCGCCGAGGCGATTGCGATCGCGCGCGCAGCGACGGGCGATGCCTTGCGAGCCGAAGACCAAGCCGCGCTCGCGGGCGCAGACGGATGGCTCGCCTACGTGCTCGCGCTCTCGCGTCGCAAGACCTCGGTCGTCAGCCTCGCCGAAGATCCGTCCGTGGGAGTCGGTGAGTTCCTCGCGACCGAGTTGCTCGCCTCGTTGCCGAAAGAGCACCGAGCGAGCCTGCGGCACCTCGCCGAGCTCCCCGCGATCCCGGACGACGCGCGCGGCGGCTGGGTCGTGCCCGAGGTGCGCCGCCTGCTCACGACGCTCTCGGCGCAGCGCTACTTCGTCGAGGCCGCCAACGGGCGCTTCCGCTTGCACGACTTGCTTCGCGACGCGCTGATGCGCATGAACGCCGGCGAGGACACCCCCGACCAGGTCCGCGACGTGCGATGCAAGCTCGCCGATTGGGTCGCTGCGTCGATGCCCGAAGTGGCGATGCAGCTACGCTCGATGGCGGCGGACACCGACGGAGCGCTCGCGCTCCTCGCGGTGCACGGCTCCGCGTGGCTCGCGCGAGGCCTGCACACGACCGTCGGCGGCTGGCTTCACGGGCTCGCCGAGCCGGCCGACGCGAGCGCGAGGGCAGCGCTCTCGTTGTGGCGCGCGCAAGCGCTCCTGCCGGTCGAGCCAGAGCGAGCGCGCCCGCTGTTCGCGGCGAGCCGCGCGCAGGCGATCAAAGGCGGCGACGCCGTACGCGCGTACACGGCGTGGTGCGGAGAGGTCGAGAGCTACGTCATTCAATGGGGCGCCGTGCACGGACTCGCCGACCTCGTCGACGATCTCGAGTCGCTGCAGCGGCACCTCGCGCCCGCCGACGAAGAGCTCACGTTCCGCACCAGCGCCGCAGCCCTCACCGCGCTCATGTATGGCCGCGCCGAAGACCCTCGCATCGCGCGCTTCGCCGAGGCGACCGCGCGCGCCGTCACGCACGCGCCGGACGCCGGCGCGCGAATCAGCGCAGCCGCGCAGCTGCTCATCTACAAGATGTGGTGGGCCGGCGATTTCCCCGGCGGGCGGGCGCTCTACGACACGTTCGACGCGGAGGTCTCCCAAGGCGACCACCTCGACGCGCTCCCGCGCCTGCTCTGGTGGTCGAACGCCGCGATCGTCGACTGGCAGTGCGGCTCGCCCGCCGAGTGCTTTCGCAAGGTCGACCGCGGCCTCGCGCTCGCCGCGTCTTCGGGCGTGCACGTGCGCGACTTCTTCCTGCTCACGCAGGGGATCTTCTGCGCACTGAACAACGAAGACTGGCCGCGCGCCGAGGCGCACCTCGCGCAGCTCGCGCGCACCGAGCGCACCCACAAGCGCCTTGATGTGATGGTGCACCACTTCTTCCGCAGCTGGTACGCGCTCAGCCGCGGGGACGCGCGCACCGCGCTGGCGCACGCCGAGAGCGCGTGGCCCATCGCCGAGGCGATCGGCTCGATGTTCCACAAAGTCATCGTGCTGTCTGCGCTCGGTCCCGCGCGCGTGCACACCGGCGACCTCGCGGGCGCCGAGGCCGCGTATCGCGCGCAGCTCGCGCTCGCCAAGCGCGCGCGGAACCCGACGTTCAGCTTCATCGCGTTCTGCGCCGGCGCCGAAATCGCGATCGCGCGCGGCGACGACGCGGCGCTGCGAAAACAGGTCGAGCGCATCCTCGTCGCCAAGGACCTCGGCGGCTTCCACTCGATCTGCGGGTGGCGCACGCCCGTGATGCAGCAACTCTTGTCGTTCGCGCTCGCGCACGGCATCGAGCCTGCGGTGGCTCGCGCGTGGATCCACGAGAAGAAGATCCCGCCGCCGGCGGACGCGAGCCTGGCGTGGCCCCGCCTGGTCCGCATCGAGGGAGCGAACGGGCTCACGGTCTCGATCGACGGGCGCGCGGCGGTCCCCTCCTCGGGCAACAAGAGCGCGAAGAAGGTCCGGACGCTCGTCGCCGTGCTCGCGGCGCGCGCGAGCGGCGTGAGCCAGGTGCAGCTCGCCGATTGGCTGTGGCCCGACGCCGACGGCGACCGCGCGACCAACGCGCTCAAGGTCACGATTCACCGCGCGCGAAAGTGGCTCGGCAAGGATGCCATCGTCGTGCATGGGGGCCGTGTGAGACTGAACGCCGCAGTCGTCGACTGTGATCTCTGGCACCTCGCGCGCCGGGACGACGTCGACCCCGCTCGCGTCCTGCTGGAGTTCGACGAGCCGCCGATCCGCGCATTGCGCAGCTCGCTCCGCAACCGCTGACGTCGTGAAGCGCACGGGGTCGAGCGCGATCCGTACCCAATCGGTAACCGCGGCTCCGTCAACCTGACGATTGGAGGGGGCAGATCCTCCACTTCAGCTCGAAAGGAACCGGACATGCGCTTTCACTCCTTGGTCTTCCGCCGGATGGCGACTCGCCTCGTCACGATTGGCGCCGCAGCGACGTGGCTCGCTGCTTGTTCGACCGGCACCTCGTCACCGGACGCGGGAACGCCGGACGCCGGCGGCGATTCCGCCGTGCCTCTCGCGGTCACGCCCGCGACGGCGAACGTGCTGACGTGCAGCACCCTCCAATTCAAGGAGACTGGCGGAGCGGGAGGCGGAACGTGGAGCGTGTCGCCCGCGGGTGCCGGCTCAGTCAGCGCGAGCGGGCTCTACTCGGCGCCGACGGCCACGCCACCGAACCCCGCCGCAAACATCACGTACACCGAGGCGCCGCGGTCGGCGTCCGCTCAGGTCACCCTCGCGACCGCGTTCGCCGGCATAGCGACGAAGCTCTCGATCGGGAACGACTCGCGTGTATACGGCGCGCCGTTCGACCACCAGTTCACGGCCAACGGCACGAACATCTACGGCACGGTGATCGACTCGGCCGCGGTCCACGCCCAGGTCTTCGCGAGCACCGACAACGGCGCGACGTTCGGCGCGCCCGTCAGCTATCACACCGGCAGCGTCAGCTGCGCGACCGCCGCCGTCGACGCTGGCAACCCGCAAGTCGTCTACCTGGCTTACCTGGCCGGCCACGGCGACTCGACGGGCAACACCGGCCAAACCGTGCGCCTCGCGGTGAGCACCGACGGCGCCAAGACGTTCCCCAAGGAGTACGTGATCGCCGACAGCAACAACTCCATCGCGGACATGATCTGCCCCGACGTGATCTCGCCCTCGGCCGATCACGTCCTCGTCGTGGGGACGGTCGGCCAATCGGGCCCGCTCTACCACGTCGGCGCGTTCGCCTCCGACAGCCAGGGCGCCAACATCGGGCCTCTCGGGACCCCGCTCACGTGCACCGAATGCCCGCAAGACGGCCACGCCTACTACGCGCCGAGCGACAAGAACGCGAGCACCCAGCAGTCTACTGGCATCCTCGACAACAACGGTGTGGCGGGCCCGCGCACGGGGACCAACGGCAAGGGCACAGTGTGCATGGCCTACCAGTACAACGGCGGCAACAGCCCGAACCCGACCAAAGTCCAGTGCAGCACCGACAACGGCAACACGTGGAGCGCGATCGTCGACCTCGGTGCGCCGAACCCGCCCAGCAGCGTCGTGCTTCCCACGGTCGCCGTCTCGCCCGGCGGCACGGTCGCCGTCGCGTGGACCGACCGGCTTCAGTCGAGCACCAACGAGACCTTCATCGCGACGAGCACCGACGGCGGAAAGACGTTCGGCGCACCGTTCCAGGTGCCCGACGCGCAGGACTCCGGCGGCAATAACGACGTCTACTTGCCCGTCGTCGCCTGGGAGAGCGACGCCATCCTCTGGGTCTCGGAGACGCTCCCCACCGCGTATGCCGTGTACATCAACAAAACGTGCGACGGCGGCAAGACGTGGAGCGGTGAGATCAAGGTCACCGGAGGCCGCAAAGGCTCGTCGCTGATCAAGACGGCGGCCGGTTTCATGGTCGGCCTCGACGACAACCAGACGCCGGCGCTCGCCGTCGTGCCGCTCTACCCGCACTGAAGAGGTGTCGTACCCGCCCGCTGCACGGCCCCCGTTTCTCCGCGGTAAGCGCCATCGGCATGGTGGCGCCATGGCGACAACATGGTCGGCGCGGAGCGCGAAGCAGCTCCTTTTCTTCGGTCGTCGTCGGGAGTGCGGGCGGGATTCTGAGCGCGCCGATCTGTGGCGATGGGAAGAGCAGGCGAGACGCTCGCATCCGAGGTGGGGCCGGTCAAGGTGGCGCGGCTTTCTTGACGCCCGCCGAGCGCCCGGATAGGGCGCATTTCCTTTGGGCACTGGGGCCCCAGCAGGAGGACGCACATGGGGAAGGCATCTGCGGCGGCGGTCCGGCGGAGGCGCCGCTCGGGCGGCTGCGCGGGCGCGCGCGCTGGCAGCTGCTCGTCAAGGCCGCGCAGCGAGATCCGCCGCCGTGTGATCGACGAGGGGGCGCCCCTCGGGGCGGTCGCGCGCCGGTACCGCGAGGTGGTGTTCCGCTCGATGACGACCAGCGCAAGGAGAAGGACGCGGGCGCGCTGCGCGCGGCGGCGCGGCGGCTGCGCGAGCTGCTCGCGGAGACCAAGCTCGTGCCCAAGCGCGCCGCCACCGAGGCGCTCACCGAGATCGACGCGCTCCTCGAGGCGCTGGGCGACGACGCATCCAAGGCGGCGTGTGAGCCCGAGCGCGTAGCGCGATGGCGATCGGCGCCGCCGCGAGCACGAAGAATGAGGGAAGACAAGAGAGCCCCCTCGGAGAAGTTGCTCAATTCGTCCGAAGGGGCTGGTCTCCGGGTGTCAAAGACCGGAGGCCCCCATGCTGCCCGCTGCGCCGCTCGACGACAAGATCCTGC
>JAJXTK010000428.1 GCA_021783935.1 Myxococcales bacterium
TCTCGATCATCGTGAAGAAGGGGTCGGGCGACGTCGCCGGCGGAGTGTGGAAGCGGTGAGGCGCAGGCACTCCCTTCGCGCGGCGATCGTCGCCGCGTCGCTCGGGGCGCTGCTGCTCGACGCGCCCGCCGGCGCCGCGGGGCCCGACCAGCTCGTCCCGCGACCGCCGCTCATCCAGCCGCCGGGGCGCTCGCTCGCCGGCACCGACGACAGCGACGCCATCGCCCTCGATCCGGCGCAGCTCGCGTACATGCCCTCGTGGGAGCTGCGCTACACGCACGTCGAGCTCGGCTCGCAAGCGCCGTCGAACCCTGGGCGCGGCGACGCGATCGGCCTCGCGACCCCGCTGCTCTTCGGGATCAGCACCGGCTTCCGCCTCGACCTCGTGCGCCCGCCGAGCGACAACGGCGATGGGCTGCCGCGCATGAGCGCCTTCTCTTGGGCGCTCGCGTGGCAGCTGTCGAGCGCCCTCGCGTTCGGGACGACCGTCCGACACTGGTACGCCGACGGTATCGACCAGCTCGACGGCGCCACCGCGCTCGACGTCGGCGTCTCGCTGCGCCCCGACCGCCACGTCGGCCTCGCGATCGTCGCGCGCGACCTGAACGCGGCGCGTGGCCAGACGACGCCGCTCGAGAACCCCGACGCGCGCCTCGCGCGATCGTTCGACTTCGGGTTCGCGCTTCGACCGACGGGGCGACGGGACCTCGAGATCGGGCTCGAGTCGACGCTGTGGGCGACGGGCGAGCCGCGCTGGTCGCCGCGCGCGACGATCGGCCTCGACGTTCCGCGCATCGGCCGCGCGTCGGCGGCCTTCCAGGTGTGGGACCCGTCGAGCCAGAGCGCGCTCAGGAACAGCTGGTCGCTCACCGTCGGCTTGGAGGTCGGCTTCGAGAACCTGCGCCTCGGCGGCGGCCTCGTCGCCGCGCACGGGCCCGAGAAGGCCTACCCCGGCTTCTACGCGACCGCGTCGATCTCCGGCTTCGTCCAGCCCGGGATCCGCGAGCCGCAGCACGGCGTCACGCTGCGCATCGAAGACACGCCAGGGGTGCGGGGGCACGTCCACCTGCTGCGCACGCTCGCCAAGATCGCGCGTGATCCCACGATCCGCGCCGTCGCGTTCGTCGCGAAGGCGGAGCTCGCGAGCTCCACCGCCCACGCCGAGGAGCTCGGCGACGCCATCGCGACGCTCCAGGCGAACGGCAAGAAGGTCCTCTGCCACCTCGAGGCGGCCGGCGCCAAGACGCTGCTCGCCTGCGCGGGCGCCGACCGGATCCTCGTGCACCCGGCCGGCGGCATCCGCTTCGCCGGCTTCCGCACCGAGACGATGTACTTCGGCGAGGCGCTCGCGAAGATCGGCGTCGTCCCCGACGTGCTGCGCATCAAGGAGCACAAGACGGCCGCGGAGCCCTACGTGCGCAGCGGGCCGACGCCGACGAGCGCCGCCGACAGCCGCGAGTTCCTCGAGGGGATCGAGCAGGTCTACGTCGATCGCATCGCGGGCGGCCGGCGGCTGCCGCCGAGCGTCGTGCGCAACTGCATCGCCGAGGGCCCCTACCTCGCCGACGAGATGATCGCCGCCCGCTTCGCCGACGCGAAGGCCTTCGACGACGAGCTCGGCAAGTACGTCGATCAGGTCGTCGGCGAGCACGTCGTGATGGAGAAGTTCGATCCCGCGCCGCGCGCGCCGAAGTCGTTCGGCCCCCAGCCGCGCATCGCCGTGATCTACCTCGACGGCGACATCGTCGACGGGCGCAGCCAGAAGATCCCGCTGATCGGCGGCCAGCTCGCCGGCTCCTACACGGTCGCCGAGGCGCTCCAGCAGGCCAAGGGCGACGCGTCGATCAAGGGGGTGATCCTGCGAATCGAGAGCCCCGGGGGCTCGTCGGTCGCCTCCGACGTCATGTGGCGCGAGGCGGAGCTGCTCTCGAAGGTGAAGCCGGTCGTCGTCTCGATGGGCAGCGTCGCCGCCTCGGGCGGCTACTACGCCGCCGCGTTCGGCGCGCCGATCTACGCGAACCGCGCGACGGTCACCGGCAGCATCGGCATCTTCTACGGCAAGGCCGACGTCAGCGGCCTGCTAGGCAAGCTCGGCATCCACGTCGTCACGCAGCGCACCGCGCCGCACGCGGACGGTGAGTCGCTCTATCGGCCGTTCAGCGACGAAGAGCGCTCGATTCTCGCCGGCAAGGTCGAGCAGATGTACGCGATCTTCCTCGACCGCGTGTCGCGCGGGCGCCACCTGAGCATCGCCGACGTCGACGCCGTCGGCCGGGGCAAGGTGTGGCTCGGCGACGCGGCCAAGGCGCACAAGCTCGTCGACGTCGTCGGCGGCTTCGACGACGCGCTGCGGGCGCTGCGCAAGGAGCTGTCGCTGCCGCCGGACGTCGCGATCCAAGAGCTGCCGATCGAGCGCAACGACCTGCTCGACTTCGTGCTCGGCTCCTTCGGCATCGTCACCGACGTGCCGTCGGTCGCGGCGCTGCCCAAGGCCATCGCGCCCTACGCGGCCGCGATCCTCCCGTTCGTCGTGTTCGGGCCGGACGAGGCGCTCGCGCTCTACGACGGGCTCGGCGCGCCTTGAGGCGCCCGCGCCTCCGCCGCGCCCGGCTCCCGGGGGCGCTTTTTCTCGGGAATTCGGTCGGTTGACGGCGTTCGTGACGCGGGTAGACTTCGCGCCCCCGCGCTCCGCGCCGATCTCGTCTTCGTGCGCACGCCGGTCCCGCGATGGTCGCGGTCCGGCCCCTGCCCGCTTGCGACGAGCGCCGATGAGCACGGCCGAAACGAGGCTCTCTTTCATGTCGCAAACCGAGCAGTTGCAGTCAGGTGGAGACTCCTTCGCCGCCCTCTTCGAAGCCCAGATGGCGGGCGGAGATCTCGGCCGCGAGGGCGAGATCGTCTCCGGCACCGTGGTGAAGGTCCACCGTGATCAGGTCGTGGTCGACATCGGCGGCAAGTCCGAAGGCGTCATCGCGCTGAGCGAGTTCGCCGACGCGACCGGCCAGGTCGAGGTCAAGGCGGGCGACAAGGTCGACGTCTTCATCGAAGCCCGCGAGAACGACGATGGGCTCGTCACGCTTTCCAAGGAGAAAGCGGACAAGATGAAGGTGTGGGACGAGATCTCGAGCGCGTGCGAGCGCGACGAGCTCATCGAGGGGACGATCAGCCAGCGCGTGAAGGGTGGCCTCTCGGTCACGATCCGCGGCGGCGTGAAGGCGTTCCTGCCGGGCTCGCAGGTCGATCTCCGCCCCATCCGCAACTTGGACAAGCTGATCGGCCAGACCTACCAATTCAAGGTCATCAAGTTCAACAAGAAGCGCGGCAACATCGTGCTGTCGCGCCGCGTGCTCCTCGAGAAGGAGCGCGACGAGATGAAGGCCTCGACGCTCGCGAACCTCGAGGAGGGGAAGATCGTCAAGGGGGTCATCAAGAACATCACGGAGTACGGCGCGTTCGTCGACCTCGGCGGCATCGACGGCCTGCTCCACATCACCGACATGAGCTGGGGCCGGGTCAACCACCCGAGCGAGCTCTTCCAGGTGGGCGACGAGGTCACCGTCAAGGTCCTCAAGTACAACCCTGAGACGGAGCGCGTCTCGCTCGGCCTCAAGCAGACGCAGGACGATCCGTGGCACCACGCCGAAGAGGCGTACCCGGCCGGCAAGCGCGTGCGCGGCAAGGTCATGTCGATCGCCGACTACGGCGCGTTCATCGAGCTCGAGCCCGGCGTCGAGGGCCTCGTCCACGTCTCCGAGATGTCGTGGACGCGCAAGGTCAAGAAGCCGCAGCAGATCCTCGAGGTCGGCCAGGAGCTCGAGTGCCAGGTGCTCGAGGTCGACGCGAAGGCCAAGCGCATCTCGCTCGGCCTCAAGCAGCTCGAGCCCGACCCCTGGACCCTCTTCACCGACAAGTACAAGCCGGGCGACAAGGTCACCGGCAAGGTCCGCTCGCTCACCGACTACGGCGCCTTCGTCGGCATCGAGGAGGGGGTCGACGGCATGGTGCACAAGAGCGACCTGTCGTGGACCGTGAAGGTCAACACGCCAGGCGACCTCGTGCACAAGGGCGACGACGTCGAGGCGATCATCCTCTCGATCAACCACGACGAGAAGAAGGTCAGCCTCGGCGTGAAGCAGCTGTACGACGATCCGTGGGCGCGGCTGGTCTACGACTACCCGGGCGGCACGTTCGTCGAGGCCAAGATCCTCTCGGCCTGCGAGTACGGCATCTTCGTCGAGCTGCGCCCCGGCGTCGAAGGGATGATCAACATCCACAACCCGGAGGAGGCCAACGCCGTCAAGCGCGGCGACATGGCGCAGGTCGAGGTCACCATGGTCGATCCGGTGGACCGTCGCGTGAGCGTCGCGTTCAAGGCCGAGGGCGCCGACGAGGCGCGCGCGGCCGTGGAAACGACCGAGCCGACCGCGAAGACCGAGGGCGGCGAGCGCGCGTCGGTGGCGCCAAAGGCCCCCAAGGCTCCAAAGAAGCCGAAGGAGTCGATGCCTCCGCCCGCGAAGGCCGGCAGCACGCTCGGCGACCTCATCAAGCAGAAGCTGGGCGACAAGCTCGGTCTCACCGGCGGCGACGAGAAGAAGTAGTCGCTGTCGAGTGACGACGAAGGCCTCGCGGGCGCAAGCTCGCGGGGCCTTTGCTTGTTCGAGGCAGGAGGCGACCGCGCGGGGGAACTCGGGGCTGCGTGTCCTCGCGAGACGCACGCAGCGAGACTTGCTACGGCTCGGCGACGTGAGCGAAGAGAAGCCGCCGATGTGGGCCCCGTGGCGCATGGAGTACATCCTGTCGCCCAAGGACAAGGACGCCGGCGCGCGCCCGGGCTGCATCTTCTGCAACTTCCCGGCGACCGATCCCAGGAAGTTCCGCGAGAACCTCGTCTTGGTGGCGAACGCTCGCTACGTGGTCATGCTCAATCGCTACCCGTTCGCGGCCGGCCACGTGATGGTCATCCCGCGCCGGCACGTGGCGCTGCTGCAGGACCTCGCGCCCGACGAGGCGGACGAGCTCTTCCGCGCGGTGCGCGAGGTCGGCGCGCAGCTGCGCGCGCACCTCGCGCCGCAGGGGATCAACTTCGGCATCAACGAAGGCTCCGCCGCCGGCGCCGGCATCGCTGACCACCTGCACGTGCACCTCGTGCCGCGCTGGCACGGCGACACCAACTTCATGGCCGTCGTCGCGGATCTGCGCGTGATGCCCGAGCACCTCGACGCGACGTTCCTGCGGCTCTACCCGGCCATCGCGCACCTGCCGGGCGCCGCGCCCGCGCCGTAGCGCCGCGCTCGGGCGCTTGCGAGCTCCGCCGCCGCGGCGCCACGATGTGCGCATGCCGCGGCCGGCGACGAAGCGCGCCCTCGTCGAGGCGTTCGACGAGCGCCTGCGGCGCGTGGACCAGGCGCTGCATGCGGCGCAGAAGGACCCGTCCGAGCGCGCCTCGCACCGCCTGCGCACCAGCACGCGCAGGCTCGAGGCGACGCTGTCGATTCTGCCCAAGCAGGTGCGCTCGCGCGGGCCGTGGGCGAGGTACGTCAGGCGCGCGAAGGTGCTCTTCAAGGCGCACGGCGCGGTCCGTGACCTCGACGTGCTCGCCAAGCGGCTGTCGGCCTACCCCGAGTGCGCCGCGCTCGTGCGCCGCATTCGCAGCGAGCGGGCTCGCGCACGCGCTCATGCCCTGGGGCTCGGCGCGCAGGAGCTCGCCGCGCCGCCGCCGCTCGAGGCCGACGCGGTGTCCGGCCGCGCGGTGCGCGCGCGCCTCGACGACCGGGTCGAGGC
>JAJXTK010000429.1 GCA_021783935.1 Myxococcales bacterium
GGGCCCGGCCAAGCTGACGATCGACGTGCCCGACGAGAACACCGTCTCGATGGACGCGTCCCCCGAGGGCAAGGGCAAGCTCGTCTACAAGAAGAAGTGAGCCGATCGCGCGCTCGCTCGCGCACGCACGGAGCCCTCTCGCCCGCTCGGCGAGGGGGCTTCGCGTATTTTCGGCAATGCAGCGCGCGCACCGCTCGTGCGCGAGCGCGCCGCTTTCGCTAGGCTCGCGCGCCGGACCCGCCGACGTCGGCGTCCGCATTCGTGGAGGATGGTCTTGGCCGCACGCAAGAGCCCCGCAGTCGCCCGCGCCTCGGAGGCGTCGCCCCCCAAGCGAGCCAAGGCGCGCCCGACGGCGGCCTCGGGCGACGACGTCGGCGCCGCGGAGCTCGGTCGCCGCGTCGCCGACAACCTTCGAACGAAGCGCAAGACGCGGGGAATGTCGCTCGATGACCTGGCCGCCGCGTCGGGGGTGAGCCGCGCGGCGCTCTCGCAGATCGAGACCTACAAGTCGACGCCGACCGTCGGCCTGCTCTGGAAGATCGCGGTCGGCCTGGGCGTGCCGTTCGCGGAGCTCATCGGCGAGCAGCGCGGGGCGACGTCGGTCCTTCGCAGAAACGAAGTCCAGGTGCTCCGCTCGCTCGACGGCAAGCTCGAGAGCCGCCCCCTGACGCCGGCCGGCACCAACCCCGACGTCGAGCTGTACGAGCTGCGGCTCTCGCCCCGATCGCAGCACGCGGCCGAGCCGCACGCGCGCGGCACCGCGGAGGTGCTGGTGGTGCTCACCGGGGCGCTGCGGATGCACGTGGGCGGCGAGAGCTGGGAGCTCGCGGCGGGCGACACGATCTGCTTCCCGGCCGATCGGCCGCACGTCTACGAGAACCCCGCGGGCAGCGAGGCCCGCTACCACGATCTCATCCTGTACGCCCGCTGACCGAGTCGCCCGATCCGAGCTCGCGCGTCATCTCGATCATAGTCGGGCGAAACCCCGCCCCCGCGAAGAACCCCTGCGCGCGCACGTTCTCGGAGGCCGTGTGGAGCACCACGCGCGGCGCCCCCAGCTCGCGCAGGTGCGCGCACGCCGCCTCGACCAGGGCGCGGGCGACCCCGGCCCGCCGGGCCTCGTCTTCGACCCACACATCGTGGATCGCGCCGCACGCATCGAGCAGCGCGTTCCAGTCGCGATCCTCGAGGGCGCCGTAGAGATAGCCGACGGGGCGGCCGTCGATCTTGGCGACGAGCAGGAGCGAGCGATCGTCGCCGAGGCACTGGCCGAACCACCACGCGTAGCCCTTCTCGACCTCGTCGACGAGCAGGAAGCGCCGCGGATCGAACGCGTGGTGCATGCGAACGAGCGCCGCGGCCATCGCGGCCATCGCGGGGAGGTCGTCGGGCGCGGCTCGGGAGATCGTGACCGACGCCGACGCCGCGGGAGCGGGCGCTCGGTCGTCGAGCGCGACCACGAAGAGCCGGCGTGCCTCGGCCGCCCGCTCGATCGCGAGCCGCTCCGCCGGATCGCTCGTCGCGACGAGCACGAGCCAAGCGTCGTCGAGATCGGCCTCGACGAAGGCTCGTTGCACGATCGTGATCGGCGCGCGCGCTGCGAGCGCCGCGAGCTCCGGCGAGAGCGCTCGGGCGACCACCAGCACCTGCGCGCCCGCAGCGACGAGCTCGGCGACCTTGTGCGCGGCGCCGCGACCGTCACCCACCACGACGATGCGTCGCCCTTCGAGGCGCAGAGCGACGGGAAACAGCGGGTCCATCGCGCACCAACGTAGCAGGCGGTGCGCTCGCGCACGCGATCGCGGGGGCGCGGCGACATCAACCAGATGGATGTCGTTCTCCAGCCTGCCGCCGTCGTTCGCCGGGGCGCTCCCCGAGGCGTTCGCGGAGCTGCGTCGCGTCGTCGATGCGCGCGCGCCCGGCGGATGGGCGCGCGTGCTCGCCCACGTGTCCGAGCCCGCGCGCCTCGCGGGAAGCCAGCCGATCGAGGTCGTCTCGGACGCGGTGTGGGTCGAGTCGCTCGACGTCGCCGAGCAGATCGTAGGCGACGACGACGGCACGCTCGCGCGCGCTGTCGGCGTCGCGCGGGCCGAGGCGCGCCTCGCCGAGCTGGCGGCGAAGTGGGACGGCGATCCGCTCGGCTTCCTGCGCGCCGGCGGCGCGACCTTCTACCGCGATCGTGCGACCTACGGCGCCGCGAGCCTCGAGCTGCGCGCCCGACACGCGATGCTGCGACTGGTCGCCTCGACGTGGTGGCTGCGCCGCGGCGACGGGCGTCCGAGCTGGGCTCCGCTGGTCGCGCTCGGGTACTTCGACCACGCCGTCGCGCGGCTCGCCGGCGCCCCCCACCGCGGGCGCTACGTCGGTCACGCGCGTCGCGCCGATGCGCTGGCCGGCGTCGCGCTGTGCAACCTGATCTACGAATACGACCTCGACGACGTCTGAGATCGCCTACTCCGTGTCGTCGCGGCGCGTGTGCTTGATCTGCGACTTCGCGCGCTTGGCCTTCAGCCTCCGCTCGACGCTCCCGCGCGTCGGCTTGGTCGCGCGGCGCACCTTCGGGCGCACCAGCGCGCGCGCGACGAGCTCGCGCACCTTCTCGCAAGCGTCGTCGAGGTTGCGCGGACGATCGCGCGTCTTGTCGCTCGTGACGCGCAAGACGCCGGCCGCGTCGAGGCGCGAGCCGGCGAGCGCGACGAGGCGCGCGCGCGCGTCGTCGGGGAGTCGAACCTTCGCGAGATCGACGCGCAGCTCGATCTTCGAGGAGACCTTGTTCACGTTCTGCCCGCCCGGTCCCGAGGCGCGCACGGCGGTGACCTCGAGCGCCTCGGGTGGGATTACGACGGCGGCGCTGACGACGATCGGCGCGAGCATGGCGCGCAAAGAATACGCCCTTCCCGGCGCATCGAGCCCGCGATACGACCCCTCGATGCTGCAAATCGAAGACATCCAGGTGGGCAACGGCGCCGAGGCGAAGCCCGGTCAGCACGTCTCGGTGCACTACACGGGCTGGCTGACGGACGGGACGAAGTTCGACAGCTCGAAGGATCGCGGCCGCCCGTTCGAGTTCGTGCTCGGCGCGGGGCAGGTCATCCAGGGGTGGGATCAAGGGGTCGCCGGCATGAAGGTCGGCGGCACACGCAAGCTCACGATCCCGCCGGAGCTCGGCTACGGCGCGCAGAACGTCGGCGGCGGCCTCATCCCGCCGAACTCGACCCTGCTCTTCGAGGTCGTGCTGATCGGCGTGAAGTGAGCGGGTGACGGAGAGAGAGGAACAGGAACGCAAGAGGCGTAGAAGGTCGAGGTGGGGAGAGTCCGAAATCGGATCTTCCCTTGTGGCCTTCTCGGCTTCCCGTCTCCTCTCCGACCGCGCGGCCGAGCTCACTCGATGACGGTGAATTCCGTGCGGCCGACGAGCTGACCGTCGTCGGTCTCGACGTCCACCGACCAGGGGCCGGCGAGCTGCTCGGGCAGCTGCTTGCCGGCCAAGGTCGACGACGAGCGTGCGCGGTGGGACGCGTCGACCTCGGCGTCGCGCCGCGGAGTGCGAAGGATCTCGCGGCCGCGCTGGCGCCAGACGTGGCAGAGCCCGCGCACCCGCGCCCCGGGGGCCGCGACGTCGGTGACGGCGACGAGGTCCTTCACCGTGCTCACGTGCAGCGCCTTCACCTCGAGCTTCAGCCTGCCGTCGGGCAACAGCGCCGACTCGCCGTCCGCGAGGCGCGCCGGGCCGACCGCGGCGCGCGCGAGGTAGAGAGGCACCGGCGGCACCAGCGTGCGAAGCCCCCAGGCGAGCCCCGCGCTCGCGAGCACCGCGGCCGCGAGCAGCCCGAGCCACCTCGGCTCGCCGTAGGTCCACGACGGCGCGTGGAAGGTCCAAAATGCGAGGATCGACACGCCGGCCGACGTGAGCAGCGCCATCGACGGGCGCATGTCGGGGAAGAGCGCGGGCAGGAGCAGATCGAGGCACGCGAAGAGCGTGAAGCCGTGGAAGACCGAGGCGAGCGTCGAGAAGCGCATCAGCACGTGGTCGAACACGATGTCGAGGGTCGAGAGCAGCGCGCACACGCCGAGGGCGACCACGAACCACGCGTTCGGCGCGTCGAGCGTCGAGGACTTCCAATAGAAGGGGAGCAGAAAGAAGAGCATCCCCTGGTAGAGGTTCTTCAGGACGTACGTCATCACGAAGAACGAGACGCGGTCCTGCGCGGGCGAGAGCGACAGATCACGCTGCTTCTTGCCCGATCCGAAGACGCGGAAGACGACGATGGCGAGCAGCCACGCGAGCCCGAGCGTCACCGCCAGGTAGCGCGCCCGCTCGAGCCCCTTTTGCGCGAAGCTCGCGACGAACGCGCCGAGGCCGAGCGCGTAGAGCGAGTGGACCCACCAGATCTTGCGGTGGTGCTCGCGCAGGAAGCGCCGCGCGCGCGTGGGCCACGGCACCCCCCCGCCGTGGCGGGCTCCCTCGAGAAAGACGGGCGGCTCGGGCGTGCTCACGGCAGCTCGGGGCACCATCGCGCATCACGCCCTTGTCGTCACGGGGAGTCCGATGGTAACGGGCGCGTGCATGCTTCCCCCGCCCCGTCCCGCCCCCTGGATCGCCTCGCTCCTCGCCGTCGCCGCGCTCGGCTTCGGCTGCAGCAAGAAGGTGGAGGAGCCCGACCCGGTGAAGTCGGACGTCGTGAGGGGCACCGCGAAGTCGGCGAGCGTGGCGCCCGTCAAGCCCGCCCCGTCGCCGCGCGCCTCGAAGAAGCTCGAGAGCGTCGACATGAAGGTCGGCACCGGCGCAGAGGCGAAGACGGGCGACACCGTGACGGTCCACTACACGGGCACGCCCACCAACGGCACGAAGTTCGCCAGCTCGCTCGATAGAGGCGACCCCTTCACGTTCACGATCGGCGCCGGAAACGTGATCAAGGGGTGGGACGACGGGGTCGTCGGCATGAAGGTCGGCGGCAAGCGCAAGCTGACCATCCCGCCGGCCCTCGGCTACGGCGCGGCGGGGTCGCCGCCGAAGATCCCGCCGAACGCGACCCTCGTCTTCGAGATCGAGCTGCTCGGCGTGAAGTGACGACCCTGCTCCGCCCCGCGCGCGGCCGAGCCCTCACGACGTACGGGCCCGCGCGCAGGTCGCTACTCGCGTCGGCGCACGAGCGTGCCCGACGCGTAGCGCTCGCCGCGCTGAACGACGCCGTTCAAGATCGACGCGTGGTAGATCGCGCGATCGCCGCTGAGGCAAATCTCGGCGGCGTCGACGGTGAGGTGAAGGTGGCCGCACGCACCGACGAGCGGCCCCCACGTCGTGAACCCGATTCCCCCCCGCGGACGTCGCGCCAAACCATCCATGATTGAGACTCATAGCGCGATTCGGGCTTTCGCGAAAATGGACTCGCGACCTGATGTCGAATCCTGACCCTGCCGTTTGAGACGGATCAAGTTCGCGTCGTCCCGAACCCACGATCGGGCCCCGGTCGTCGACTCGGCACTACATCTGGCGTCAGCGCGCACAACCCCGCACCGTCGGCGAACCGGGGGTCGAAGGGAGCTGCGTCACCCTCGATCGACGGACATGGCCGCGCGAAGCTCAGCCAATTCGTTCGCCTCGACGGGGCTGTGCGGTCAGCGCGCCTGGTCACGACGGCTCGCCTGCGCTCCCCACGCGCCGCGAACGCTCTAGCAGGCTGTGGAGTTTCTCCGAGACCGGCCGATCCTCTCCCGGGTCATGCCGCGATCTCCCGCGCG
>JAJXTK010000430.1 GCA_021783935.1 Myxococcales bacterium
ATGTGATGGCCGCCCTCGGGTGCTCCAAGAGCAAGGCCCACGAGTACCTCCGTGCAGCAGCAGGCCGCGCCAACGGGACAGGCGAGCTGCTGCGCGTGCCTGTTGACGTGTGGGAGGCGTGGGCAAGGAACAACCTGATCGATGGACGGAGAGTCGGACGATGGGCAAGCGTGGGCCGCAGGCCGCGACGGGACACCTCTACAAGCGTGGGCGGATCTGGTGGTGCTGGTTCTACGACCACGACGGCACCATGCGTCGAGAGTCCACCGGCTCGACCGACAAGGCGGCGGCTCGGGCCCGGCTCGCTGAATGGGAGCGTTCGGCCGCTGATCCCCACGCTCACCAAGTCCAAAACCTGAACGACTGCTTGCAAGCCTTCCTGGAAGACCGTCGAGCGCGGACGACGGAGCGCAATGTCGACTTCCTGGAGGATAAGGTGAAGCCTCTCGTGACCGTGCTCGGGCACGACCTCGCGATCACCGCCATCCGCGATTCATCGACGTCGTGGTCTTACATCGACCAGCGGCGTCGCATGACCAGACGAGGGAAGGCCCCGGGCGACCGCACCATTAGGCGTGAGCTGGGAGTGCTTCGGACGGCACTTGCCTTGGCGAAGTCACGCGGGCTCTGGTCGGGCGACCTCGACATCATCCTGCCGGAGAGCTTCAAGCCTGCCCCGACGCCGAAGCAGGACGCGATCACGCGAGCCCAGGCCCTGCGGCTCTTCCCGCACCTCTCCCCCGACGCTGCGGCGGCCACGGCCTTCTCGCTCGCGACCGGAGCCGAGCTGAGCGGCCTCCAGAACGCACGCCGCTCCGACATCCCCGACGACCTTCAGCGCTGCAACACCGTGCTGGTTCGGGGCACCAAGAACGCGCACCGCCACGACACGGTGCCGACGGTGACCGACGAACAGAAGCTTCTGCTCGCCTACGCTGCCCAGCACGCGAAGGGCAGCGGCGGCAGGCTCTTCGGCAACCTCCACCGCATGTTCAAGGAGCTTAAGGGGGCGTGCGTCGCCGAGGGGATCAAGCCCGTCTCGTCGCACGACCTGCGGCGATCGGGCGGGCAGTGGATGGTGGACCTCTCGGTGCCGATCGAGCTGGTCTCGAAGTTCATGCGGCACTCCGACACGCGCATCACTGAGACGATCTACGCCTCGGTAAAGCGGGAGGATCTCGCCGACCGCGTCCTCGACGCGATCGACCCCCGGTACGCCAAGGAAGCGCACAAGGCCCGCCAGAAGCCGGTCATCGCGACCCTCCAGGCCATCCCCGCGCCCCGCCAGACGGAACAGCTGTTCGAGGTCGAGGGGGTCGCGAAGACGCTCACGAACTGGTCGAAGTCGTCGGGCATCGCCAAGGCGACCCTTCACGACCGCGTGGTGACCCGTGGCCTCTCGATGGCCGAGGCGATCAAGCTCGGGCGAACGCGGGCTCGGCCCCGGCAGAAGTCATCGCCGAAGCCGGCCGTGGAGTGTGAAAGATTTGTGCAAGTTTCCCCGCACCAGGTGGCACACTACGGACAAAAGGCGCCCCCCTCGTCGGAGGGGACGCCTCGAAAATCGACCAAATCCTCGACAGAAGCTGCGCGCCCGGGGCGACTCGAACGCCCGACCAACGGCTTAGAAGGCCGCCGCTCTATCCAACTGAGCTACGGGCGCAGGGCGCCGCCCGGAGGCACCGAGCGGCGCGCGAAGTCTAGCAGGCTGTGGACTCTCCCCGAGATCGACCGATCCTCTCCCGCTTCATGCCTCGGCCCTTCGCGCGATCCACCACCGCCTGCTGGCAGCCCCGGCGTCGGGCGCGCCAAGGCGGGCGACCTCAGGCTCGCAACGCTATCGCCCCCGGCAACAGGGTGGCGCGGACCGGGAGCTTGCCCGGCGCCTCGCCGTCGACGTCCATCAGAACCGACGTCCAGGGGTGGATCGGCTCCGCCTCGACGACCTTCCCCTGACCGACCGCGACGCCCGTCTCGCCGAGGTGCGAGCCCGAGTAGATCTTGCTCGAGAGGGCGAGCACCTCGGTCTTGGCCAGATCGCCGATCGCCACGATCTCGAAGCGCCCGTCGCTCGGATCGGCGTGCGGGGCGATCTTCATGCCGCCCCCGAAGTAGCAGCCGTTCGCGATCGCGACGTTGAAGATCGGCCCCTCGTAGAACGGCGCGCCGTCGATGCGGACGCGGACCTCGGCGTTCTTGTAGCGCAGCATCGCGAGCACGGTACCGCCGAAGAAGACCGCCTTGCCGCCGAGCCACTTGGGGGCGCGGTTGACTATCTCGTCGGTGAGCCCGCCGACGCCGAACGACGCGATGTTCACGAACGCGCGGCGAATCGGGCGCCCCTCGTGGTCGGACAGCTCGAGCACGCCGAGGTCGATCGGGCGCGGGCGGGCGTAGCGGATGCGCGCGACCGCCTCGTCGATCGAGCTCGAGAGGCCGACGGTCTTGCGAAAGTCGCCCCCCGAGCCGCTCGGGATCAGCGCGAGATCGGGCGACTCGACCAGCTTGCCGTCCGCGTCGAGCCACGCCTGCGCGACCTCGTTGAGCGTGCCGTCGCCGCCGACCGCTGCGACCACGTCGATGCCCCTCGCACGCGCGCCGGCGGCGAGGACGCTCGCGTGCCCGGGGCGCGTGGTGCACGAGATCTGGTAGCGCAGCCCGTGCCGGCGCAGCGCCCGCTCGATCTCCGGGAGCCTGCGCGCCGTCGCGCCGCCGCCGGACATCGGGTTCGCGATCACCAGGACGCGGGGGAGGCTCGAGGACGTCGTCATGGCAGAGCGCCATTCTACCAGAGCGGCGCGGGGCGAACGGCGAGCCTCACGACGCGCCGGCGAGCAGACGGACGACCTCCGAGGCCTCCGCTTCGAGCTCGCGCTGGAGCGTCTGGAGCGCCGCTGACCGCCCCTCGAGCGCGCCGCTCGCCATCGAGAGCGCGGCCTCGTGCTCGTTGTTGCGCGCGAAGAGCTCCTCCTGCAGCGACTCGAGCCGCAGGCCGAATTCGCGCCCGCCGGCGGTCGCCGCGCGCAGCTCGTCGTCGGTCGCGGCCTCCTCCCAGAGCAGCGCGTCGGCGAGCCCCGCGTCCGGCTCCCGACGGCGCGCGAGGTGGAGCTCCACGCGGCGACGCTTGTGCTGCTGCACCGCGCCGTGCGCCTTCGACAGCTCGTGCGCGACCTCGTCGACCGCCGCGCCGAGCGTGCGTCGAAAGTCGCGGCCGCGCGCCGTGAGCTCGTCGACCTCGCGTTGGCTCGCGAGCAGCAGCTCCACCGCGGCGTCGAGCGAGGGGAGCAGCGCCTCGATGCGCGCCCGCGCCGCGGCGAGGCGCCCGGCGGCGACGAGCTCGCGTGCGGCGATGCGCGCATCGAGCGCGCGCAGCGACGCGCGCCACGCCGCGGGGAGATCCTCGTTGCCGATCTCGCCGAGGCGCGGCACGTCGACGACGGCGGACGCAGGCGGCCTGACGTCCCCGCCGAACGCGCCGCCGAAGGGCGGCGTCTGCCTCGGCGCAGCGGCGGCGTCGCGCGTCGGCGCGTCGAGCCGGCCGACCGATGGCGGCATCGACCCGAGCACGCGGCCATCGATCGGCGCGCCGTCGGCGGCGAGCTCGTCGAGCAGCGCGTAGGCGTCGTGCGGGCGATCGTCGGGGCGTCGATGCAGCAAGCGCATGACGATGTCCGCGACGGCAGGCGGCACGTCCGGGCGAAGCTCCAGCAGCGGCGTCGGCTCGTCGACGAGCGACCTCGCGAGCAGCGCCTCGGGGGTCTCCCCGGCGAAGGGCAAGGCCCGGGCGAGCGCCTCGTAGGCGAGCACGCCGAGCGAGTAGAGGTCGGCGCGCCCGTCGATGTCGGTGCCGCCGAGCAGGTACTCGGGCGCGAGGTAGCCGGGCGTGCCGAAGACCTGATCGCGCGCCCCCGGGCGCACCCCGACGCCGATCCGCGCGACACCGAAGTCGGTGAGCTTCGCGAGGTCGAGCCCTTCGCGTCGCGCGACGATCAGCACGTTGTCGGGCTTGACGTCGCGGTGCAGGACGCCGGTCTGGTGCGCGCGCGCGAGCGCGGCGGCGAGCTGGGCGACGATCGAGAGCGCGCGCGGCACCGAGAGCTGCTCGCGCGACAGCACGCGGCGCAGGGACTCCCCGGGCACGTACTCCATCACGAGGTAGACGACGTCGCGGCGCTCGCGTCGGTCGGTGCCGAGGGCGATCTGCGCCTCGCCGTAGTCCGAGATCTCGACGATGCCCGGATGGTTGATGCGATTGACCGCGCGCGCTTCGCGCAGGAAGCGCTCCTTCTGCAGCGGATCGCGCACGAGCTCGTCGTGCAGGATCTTGATCGCCGAGAGCCGATCGATGAGCACGTGCCGCGCGAGGTAGACCGACGACATGCCCCCCGCGCCGAGCGTCGAGATCAGCCGATAGCGCCCTGCGAGCGTTCGGCCGAGGAGCGGGTCGTCGTCCGGCATGCGCACGGGAGCTTAGCGTGCGCGCGCCCCCGCCGAACCTCGTCGCGCGGCGGGATCGGATCAGTATCCGCCGGTGATCGTGGTCGTCTCCCACCGCGACCGGTGCGGCGGCGCGGCGGAGGCGGCGCTCGCAGGGGCCGCGGGCGCGTCGCCCAGCAGGCCGAGGTCGCCGGAGGCGCGCTCCTCGTCGACCAGGAACCAGCCCGCGTCGCCGCCGCTCGTGTGCCACTTCTGGCGCAGCACCGTCGTGTGCAGGGACCCCTCGTCCGGGCGGAACCAGCCGTACGAGACGAGAACGCTCGCGTCGCTCGTCGACACCTTCTCGAGCCCGCCGACCTCGACGTCGACGATGCGCACGTCGGTCCCCCAGGCGCGATGGTGCTTGAGGTAGGCGTCGCGCGCGCCGCCGTCGACGTACAGCATCGCGACGTCCGCGCGTCCGAACCGCGCGCCGATGTTCGCGTCCTCGACCGACTCGTTGAGCCTCGTCGCGGAGTTCGTGATCGTCGCGCACCCCGCGGCGCCGGCGACGAGCAGCAGCACTGCGTAGCGGCGGCGCAGGAATCGCTCGATGAGGCGATCGAGAAGGTCCTTCGGGCGCGAGTGAGGCACCATGAGGGCGGAGCTAACGACCTCCGCTGGTGCGGGCCAACAAACGCGGAGCCTCGCGGGAGGGGCGCGCGTCGAGCGAGCGACGACGGCGCCCCGCGCGCCCTACTTGCGCTCCGGGTGCTTGCGAGGATCTTGCATGACCGAGGTCAGCGCCTCTTGGTCTTCTTCGACCTCATCGAGATCCTCGACGTCGTCGAGCTCCTCGACCTCGTCATCGCCGACCATCTCCGCGTCCTCCGTCGACGCGGGCGCGGGGCTCGGCGCCGGCAGCCTCTCGGACGGCGGCGCGTACGCCTGCATCTCTTCGGTCTTGGCCGGCATGTGCGACGACGACTCGCGCATCAGCAGCATCTCGCCGCTGATCGTCTGCTCGCTGTCGAACGGCAAGGAGCCCGACGGGCCGAGCCCCGAGTGCGCAGGGGTCTCGGCCGTGCGGTCGGGGATCGACTCGTGCACGGCGACCACCGGCGCAGCGGGCGCGCGCGGGATCGGCGGACGCGAAAGGGGCGGCGCCTTGGGCGGGCGTGACTGCGGCGGCATCGGCGGGCGGCTCGCGCGCGGCGGGGGGGGCGGCCGCGACGACAGCCGCGCGACCGACGACATGGACACCGGCGGGGTCGCCTGCGTCGGCGGAGGCGGCGGCACCGTCGACTTGC
>JAJXTK010000431.1 GCA_021783935.1 Myxococcales bacterium
CGCCGCCGCCACCGCCACCGCTACCGCAACCGCAACCGCCACCGCAACCGCCGCCGCCACCGCAACCGCCGCCGCCGCCGCCACCGCCACCGCCACCGCCACCGCAACCGCCGCCGCGTACCCTCTCCCCCCCGCGCGACCGTGCTAGACCGCGCCATGCCCAACGCCGGCCGCCCGTCGTTCCGCCCCGCCTCGATCGCCGTCGAATCGCCCGACGGCAAAGCCCCGCGCCACAAGTACGAGCCCGCGCAGATCGAGCCCGTGTGGCGCTCGCGCTGGAAGAAGTCGAAGCTCTTCGAGGTCGCGGATCCGAAGCCCGGCGAGCTCGTCGACAAGTTCTACGTGCTCGAGATGCTCCCCTACCCGAGCGGGCGCATTCACATGGGGCACGTCCGCAACTACTCGATCGGCGACGTCATCGCGCGCTTCTGGCGCATGCGCGGCAAGCACGTGCTGCACCCGATGGGCTGGGACGCCTTCGGCATGCCGGCCGAGAACGCCGCCATCGAGCGCGGTCGTCACCCCGCCGACTGGACCCACGAGAACATCGCCACGATGCGCGGCCAGCTCGAGCCGCTCGGCTTCTCCTACGACTGGTCGCGCGAGGTCGCGACCTGCGAGCCCGAGTACTACCGCTGGGAGCAGCAGATCTTCACGCGCATGCTCGACAAGGGCCTCGCGTACAAGAAGAGCGCGATCGCCAACTGGTGCAACCGCTGCGAGACGGTGCTCGCCAACGAGCAGGTCGAAGACGGGCGCTGCTGGCGGTGCGGCAGCGAGGTCGTGCAGCGCGAGCTCGATCAGTGGTTTCTGCGCATCACGCGCTACGCCGACGAGCTGCTCGAGGGGCTCGAGGCGCTCAAGGGGGGCTGGCCCGACCAGGTGCTCGCGATGCAGCGCAACTGGATCGGCAAGAGCTCCGGCGCGCGCATCCGCTTCCCGCTGACGGACGAGGCGAAGAGGGTCGCCGCCGCCGCAGTGGGTCCGACGCAGACGCCGTCGGCGCTGCTGGCCGACGGGCTCGACGTCTTCACCACGCGCGCGGACACCGTGTACGGCGTCACCTTCGTCACCGTGGCGCCGGAGCATCCGCTCGCGCGCGCGGCCGCCAAGGGGGGGCCGAACGCGGCGGCGGTCGCGGCCTTCCTCGAGAAGATGGCGAAGGTGAAGGACCAGGAGCGCGCCTCGGAGAGCGCGCCGAAGGACGGCGTCGCCACGGGGCTCTTCGTGAGGCACCCGCTCACCGGCGCCGACGTGCCGGTGTGGGTCGGCTCGTTCGTATTGATGGGTTATGGAACCGGCGCGGTCATGGCGGTGCCCGCGCACGACACGCGCGACTTCGCCTTCGCGAGGCAGCACGGGCTTCCGATCAAGGTGGTGATCAAGCCGGTGGAAGCCGCCGCGCCCGTCGTCGCCGAGATGAAGGACGCGACGACCGAGTACGGCGTGATGCTCGCGAGCGGGGAGTTCGACGGGCTCTCCTCGCAAGAGGGGAAGAAGAAGGTCGCCGCGAAGCTCGCTTCGATGAAGCTCGGCGAAGAGACGGTGAGCTATCGCCTGCGCGACTGGCTCGTCTCGCGCCAGCGCTACTGGGGCTGCCCGATCCCCGTCGTGTACGGCGAGGACGGCGCGGTCTTGCCGGTGCCCGACTCGGAGCTGCCGGTGCTCTTGCCGCGCGACGTGCAGATCACCGGCGAAGGGGGCTCACCGCTCGTGCGCCACCCGACCTTCTCGAAGGCCAAGGACCCGCGCGATCCGCGCAAGCCCGCGCGTCGCGAGACCGACACCTTCGACACCTTCTGGGAGTCGAGCTGGTACTACCACCGCTACACCTCGCCTCACTTCGACCAGGGGCCCTTCGATCCGGCCGTCGCGGGCGCGTGGATGCCGGTCGATCAGTACATCGGCGGCATCGAGCACGCGGTGATGCACCTGCTCTACGCGCGCTTCTTCCACAAGGTGCTCATCGACCTCGGCTTCCTGCCGCAGGGCGCGGCGCGCGAGCCGTTCAAGGCGCTGCTCACGCAGGGCATGGTCACGATGCAGACCCAGTTCGTGAACGACGCGAAGGGGATGCCCGTCTACCTCTACCCGGAGCAGGTCGACGAGGGGGGCAAGGCGCGCGCGCCGGGCTACGAGGGGGTGGCGGTCGAGCGCGGGCGCGTCGAGAAGATGTCGAAGAGCAAGCGGAACGTCGTCGATCCCGACGCGATGGTCGCGAAGTACGGGGCCGACACCGTGCGTGTCTTCATGCTGTTCGCCTCGCCGCCGGAGGCCGAGCTCATCTGGTCCGACGCCGGCATCGAGGGGGCGCACCGCTTTCTCGCGCGCGTGTTCCGCACCATCCGCGACATCGTCGCGCTGCCCAAGGCGCCGCCGGCCGCCGAGCGCTCGGGCGACGCGATGGCGCTGCGTCGCAAGCTCCACCAGACGCTGCAGCGCGTGACGGTCGACGTCGGCGAGCGCCAGCAGTTCAACACCGCGATCGCCGCGATGATGGAGCTGGTGAACGAGCTCGTGCCGGCGACCGCGAAGGTCCAGGCCGGGCAGCCGTCGCCGGGGCTCGCCGAGGCGCTGCGCGAGTCGGCCGAGCTGCTCGTGCACATGCTCTCGCCGTTCGCGCCCCACCTCGCCGACGAGCTCTGGTCCACGATGGACGGAGAGGGCTTCCTGCTCTCGCGCCGGTGGCCGACGGTGGACGAGGAGGCCGCGCGCGAGGACGCGATCGAGATCGGCGTCCAGGTCAACGGCAAGGTGCGCGGCCGCATCCGCGTCGCCAAGGACGCGCCCGAGGGGATCGCGCTCGCCCTCGCGCGCGAGGAGGCCTCGATTGCCGCGCACCTCGGCGACAAAATGCCGAAGAAGGTCGTCTACGTGGCCGGGCGAATCCTGAACATCATCGTCTGAGGCGCGCGATTTCCGGTGGGGGAGCACTAGGGGGAGCGGCCCCGGCTCCTGCTCGGTGGGCTCGCGGCCGCGAGCCCGTTGCGAGGCGCGCGCCTCGGCGACAAGAGGCCGAAGTAGCAGGCCGTTGAGAAACGGCCTGCGGGAACTGTGACAGACAGCAGGCCGTGTCGATCGCGCGGCGAATCTCGGGTTGACGCGGGAGAGGATCGGGCAGCTCCGGAGAAACTCAACGGCCTGGTAGGTCGTCTTGGTGGTCGGACGAATCCTGAACATCATCGTCCGACCCCTGCGCGGGGCGGTTCGGGGCTATCCTCGCCTTCGCGCAGGCGATCGATGAACTACATCTACGGCGACGCGACCCCGGCTCCGTTCTCGGTCGACTACCTCCAGCTGCTTCGGGACGTCATCGACTTCGCGGTCGAGCACCTGCTCTCGGAGCAGGAGCGCCACACCCTCGGCAAGCGCGAGCTCTCGCTGCGCGCGGCCGCCGACGCCGAGAACAGGCGCGTCGAGGAGCTCGGGCGCGTCACTGCGCGCGCGATGGAGGGGGCGAACGTCGGCGCCGAGGGCTCGCAAGCAGCGCAGTGCGCTCAGGCGATCGCGCGCGCCGCCGCCGAGCAGGTGCGCGGCTCGATGGACGCGGTTCGCGCGGCGTTGCAGCAGCAGCTCGGCGAGCTCGGCGAGGCAGAGAAGGGGGAGCGAGAACGCTCCCAGCGCGCGCTCGAGAAGCTGCTGTTCGACCACGATCTCCCCGACTCGAGCTTCAGCTTGCAGCTCACGCAGTCGGGCGGTCAGCGGTACGTCGGCCGCTGCGCGACGAGCTCGCCGATGGGGCTCGACGCCGTCTTCGAGCTCGAGGTCGGCAAGGACTCCGCGGCCCTCGCGCCGATGGCGCGCGTCGAGCGCTACGCGCCGGGCCTCGAGCTGCACGCGCCGGAGGCCGGCGGCTTCTTCCGCAAGGAGCTGCGCCTTAGGCCCCAGAAGATCGACAAGCTCCACGTCGTCGAGATCGCGATCGGCGAGGGGGGCGCGTGCAAGCTGCGGCTGGGCGCCGACGGCAGCGGCACGGGGTTCGACTTCAAGATCGACGACCAGCGTCGCGTGAAGGCCTCCTACGTCAACGAGCGCGGCGAGGCGGTCGCCTACGAGCCGCCCGCCGAAGACGTCGCGAAGATCGTCGCCTGCTACGACAAGCTCGTCGAGGACGCGGCGGCCGCGCGCTTCTGCCGCAAGACGCTGGTGGAGGCCAAGCTCGACGGCGAGGCGTACACCGAGCACGAGGAGCCGACGGTGCTCGTCGAGCGGCTGATCGAGGAGATGGCGCCGGTCGTCCAGGAGATCGCGCGCCGCTCGAAGTCGACCGAGGAGCTCGTGATCAAGCGCGTCACCGGAGACAAGCGCCGCGAGGAGATCTACATCGCGAAGGCGGAGCTCGTCGCGAAGCTCGCCCCGATCCCGAGCAACCTGCGCCAGCTGTTCGTGCCCCTCGGCCTCGAGGAGGCCAAGCCGTCCTCGCGGCCTGCGCCCGCTGCGCCGTCGAAGCAGCCCTCCAAGCGCCCGCCGCCCATCCCGGAGATCCACCACGCCGCGTCGGACCCGCCCCTCGTCGCGATGGGGCCCTCGACGGAGGCGCTGTCGGGCGACTGGGAGATCCCGCACGAGCCGGAGCCGCCTGCCTCGAAGCCCGCATCCTCCAAGGGAACGACGCAGCCGACGCCGTCGGTCTCGCCGGCGCCGGCCTCGCCGAAGAAGGCGTGAGCGCCTACTTCGACCCGCGCACGACGTATTGCTCGGGGAGCGTCGCCTCGAGCACGGTGGCCGTGAGGCCGCCGGCAGCGAGCTCCTTGGCGACCTGCTCGGGCGCGAGCCGGTGCGCCTTCGGCGGCCCCATCTTGGACGCGAGCGTGTAGTCGACGACGAACACCGCGCCGCCGTCGCGTAGCCCCTCGCGGAGCTTCTTGGCGTACGCCTCGCGCGCGGGGACGTGGTGCCAGGTGTCGACGATGAGGACCCGGTCGACGCTCGCCGGCTCTAGGCCGGGCCCGTCGAGCGGCACGACGCGCGCCTCGACGTTGGCGAGCCCCTCGCGCGCGGCGCGCTCCTTCACGTAGCGGATCATGTCGGGCTCGATGTCGAGCGCGAGCACGTGCCCCTTTGGGCCGGCCGCGCGCGAGAGGTACGGAAGGAAGTAGCCGGTGCCGGTGCCGAGATCCGCCGCGGTGGTGCCGGCCGGGATCTGCATGAGCTTCACGACGTCGGCGGGGTGCTGCCAGGCGTCGCGCGCGGGGTCGTCGAAGACCGACACCCAATCGTCGGCCCTTGCGAAGCGATGGACGAGCGGCCCCGAGGCGGCCGCGGACGCCGAGGTCGGCGCGGAGGTCGACGCCGAGGGGGACGGGGGCGGCGCGGTGGCGGGCTTGGCGCTCGGGCCGCAGGCGAGCAGAGGGGCCAGCGCCGCGGCGGCGCACGCGAGGAGCAAGGGGAACGAGCGCATCGCAAGGCACGCTGGCCCGAACGCGCGGGCGCGGGAAGGGCTACGATCGGTCGCCTCTTCGACCTCCCCCGGATCGATGTCCACGCGCCGCTCCTTCCTCCACGGCTTGGTCGCCGCGCCGCTCGGCCTCGTCGCGTGCGGCTACCGGCCGCTGCGCAGCGTCGTCGCGGGCGCGCCGAAGATCGCGGTGGATCGCGCCGACCCGCTCGTGGCGGGAGGCGCGTCGGTCGATCTCGCCGGCCAGGCGGCGTACGGCGCGCGGACCGAGCTCGCGCGGCACGGCGCCCTCGGC